>NZ_MVQX01000063.1 GCF_002067275.1 Methanomethylovorans sp. PtaU1.Bin093
AGGTGTGATTTTCCTGATACAGCTAGAGCTGTATCAACAAACTTTAAGTACTTATTTGACAAAACACAATCATCCCCTATGTGTTTTTGGTAGCAGAGAATGCTCAGGGGATTTATCCTTTTTAAATTACTAGGTCAAAATAAAATCAAGAGTAGCTTTTCTACAAAGCCGAAAACGAGAAATTTAGCTTGGCTGTTCATTCGTCAATGCCTGTTATGATATCTTTACCAAAATCAAACACTGTAGACTTTGTGCTTTGGTAATGGATATCTAACCTGTGGCTGTCATTGATCTCACCCACAGCAGCAGCAGTGATACCCACCTGAGAGAAGATCTTTAGGCATTCCTGCGCATTCTCAGGCTTTGCAGTGACAACATAACCGGTGGCAGGATATATCTTCAGCCACTGCTCTATGTCCATATTTTCAGGTCTGGGTATTTTGGCAATATCCACACAAGCCCCTACCTTGCTTGTCTCGCACAACATGCCCAGAGTGCCGATGGAGCCAGGGTTACTGATATCCTTTCCGGCGGTCACAAGCTTCCTTTCAGCTATGGTAACCATCACCATGTAACACTCCCTGACAAATTGCGGATCTTTGAAAGATGTGGTATCCCAGCTATATGGAGAGTTCATACCTACCCTGCCGTCAAGATCATATGCAAAGATGACGACATCCCCGGGACTTGCGGTATCGCTTCTGATAACGCAGTCCTTCTTGGCTACACCAATAATGGCAACTGCAAGGGAATTATAAGGAGTGTCCGGATGAGTATGCCCTCCTACCATGGGCACACCGAACTTGTTTATACCATCCCTTATACCCTCCATAATGCCTTTGATGGACCCGGGGTCTCCGGATGACATAATATTCACCATGGCAAGAGGCTTGCCCCCCATGGCCGAGATATCGTTAACATTGACAACTACTGAAGTGTAACCAGTCCACCAGGGACTCTTCTCCACGATCCTGCCCCATATACCATCTGCAGCGAACAGGATCACGTCATCTCCACCTATATCTATCACGGCGGCATCATCGCCAAAATCTGCGAGAACATTGCCATATTCATGGCGGACGCTCTCAAATATCTTAAAGATCTCAGCAATGGGTTTCTTGCGCGAAACCCCTTCGAACTCCCGCAGATTGCGGGCAAGAAGCTCCAGGTCCATCAAGGCCACCAAAAAGTCAATGAATTATATTTCTTCAGCCTTCTTTGCCATTTCCAGTTTTATGGTATTGCGGCGCTCTTCACTCATCTGGGAAAGGTCCTTCCCGATAAGACCAAACGCATCAGACCTGCACTGGCGACAATGCCTCATCTGCTGCACATAAGGTTCACATGCATTCTGGACGGCCTGCCTTTCTTCTGGCGTTGGTGGTTCCATATCTGAGAACTTGGCCTGGCAGATGAGTGGCATGATGTTCATTATATAAACACCCATTTCGTTGATCTTCTTTGCCACTTCGACTATGTGCTTGTCATTTATGCCCGGGACCATCACAGTATTGATCTTGACAACAATACCTGCATCCACAGCCATCTTGATACCTGCAAGCTGGTTCCTGATGAGGATCTCAGCAGCTTCCACTCCCTTGTGGACCTTGCCCTTATAGACTGCATGACTGATAAGCTGTGCCTCTATAGCCGGGTCTATGGCATTCAGTGTTACTGTCAGCGTGTCCACACCTGCATCGATGATCTCAGGCATCCTGTCAGGAAGGGCAAGCCCATTGGTACTCAGGCAAAGAGTGACCTCCGGGAACTCGGCCTTAATAAGCCTGAAGGTCTCAAAAGTAGCATCATTGGCAAGTGGGTCACCTGGGCCAGCTACCGCAACCACCTTGATGAAAGGGAAGTCCTTGAGCACCTGCCTGGTCCTTTCCAGGGCTTCATGGGGAGTCAGCACCTCACTTGTGACACCGGGACGGCTCTCGTTAACGCAATCGAACTTCCTGTCACAATAGTTACATTGGATATTGCATGCAGGAGCCACTGGAAGGTGTATCCGGCCGAACTTGTGCTGTGCCTCCTTTGAGTAACAGGGATGTTGTGCAATGATCCTCTTCATTTCTTCCTCCTTACTGGAGACCGTTATATCACATACGTTCTTTGTTTCACCTGACATACCTGTCACATCCACAGCCCCGTTCGTTGGATTGGCTCAATTATAACTTAACACGTTATATATTTTGTGGGATTTCTTCATGATCAACAGACTTCGCACCACTTCCCTTCTCCTTCCCATACCTTTACAGATAGCGGAAAGTCCAGTTTTGAACTGAGGTTTCGGTGCATGTGTTCACACAGGTTCTCCACACTTGGGAACTCAAGTATATCGTTAAGTAACCTGTGGTCATATTCCTTAAGCACTTCCTTGACGACCTTTTTTATATCATAGAAGTCCATCACCATACCATTTTCGTTCTTTTCACCTTCTATGACGATCTCAACCTTGTACGTGTGACCGTGCACGATACCACATGTCCTATGCTCAGGTAAGTAATGAGCGCTGTCAATATGATCTATTATTCCAAGTTTCATTTTCATTATAAGCACCCCCACATCCTATGGGTTTGTGGGATTATCAAAGTATCAATATCACCAAGCAGTTCATTTTGTAGTTCAAGAAGGACCCTCACATCCGGTCTTAGATCATGTTGCGTGACGGGTTGCAGAACAATACATGAAATAAAGTTGCGTATGGATCCGGTCACATTCAACACATCAGCCGGATCGGTGTCTTTTGTCATCACGATCTTGCAGAAGCAATCCCTGTTCTCGGTCTTTCTGAGGACCTTAAAGGTTTCAATGGTCCTTTCAATATGCGATTCCAGTTTTTCTCCTTTGAACTCATCGGTGAGCTTCACATCACCTGAAACGAATGAAACGCAATCCTTTACCTTCTTTGCCATATCCGGCAATGTCATGTTAGATTCCAGGTATAAGGGAAGAACCACGTTCAGTTCAGTGATGAAGTCCGCATACAATAAAGGTTCACCCCCCGTAAGCGACAGGGAATGCACGTTCATGAAAGGGTCCACAAGCTCTGCTATCTGTTCAGGGTTCAATGGGTTTCTTACATACTGGAAAACACCTGAACCCGGGTCTTTCTCATATTTGCAAGCTTCAGATGTTCGTACATCCGTATCACAGTAAGAACAGTTAAGATTACATCCGGCAAATCTCAGGAATAACTGCCGGTTACCTACGTATGGTCCCTCGCCCTGCACAGAACAGAAGATCTCTGTAATAGGTGCTTCCATCACATCACACCTAATGGTCTCGATTTTCTTAGGTCCTTTTCAATATCATGGATCTCTTCCACATACCTGCTGGCTATTTCCTCCATCAGCGGGAACAGGTCTTTTTCAGGAACCCCTTGATCACTGAGGCAGCCATAGACCCCATGTTCCACATTCATACCAAAGTGTATCTTCTGGGACACGGCAGAGGTACTGGCAATGGAAATACTTAGCTTCTTGCCCTGTACAAAAAGATCATCTCCAGCCCTTGATGTCTTTATTCCCCTCTGTAACAGGCTTTCAGCCACCATAGCTGTGAACAGGCGCTGTCTGGCATAAATAAGCTTGAGGTCCGTGGAATCAAAATGCTCGATCACAAAATGTAACATATCAGTGGAGTAAATGGAATCTCCTTCCTTCCTGTCCTCCAGATCGATCATAT
>NZ_MVQX01000064.1 GCF_002067275.1 Methanomethylovorans sp. PtaU1.Bin093
CTTGAAAAGGAAGATGCCAATGGCCATGTGTTCAATGCCGGTACAGGTAACAGTATCACTGTGAGCGAGCTTGCAAATATGGTACTTGAAATATTCGATTTGGACGTGCCGGTGCAGTACATGCCTGAAAGGCCCGGGGACATAAAATACAGTTGTTCTGACATTTCCAAAGCGCGGAAAACCCTGGGATTTGAACCAAAGGTTTCTCTCAGGGAAGGTCTGATGGAATTTGCTGAATAACCTGAAGGAGCCACGGGTGTGGTGACAATAAGGTTGGACAATGATTTTTAAGATCACAAAGTTCAGGATATTCGTATCATCGAGCGTGCTTTATGCTCTGGCTATCTTTTATCTGTCAGCACATTCCGAGATCAACATCCCCTGAAGCATCACTCATCTGCCAGTTCTGTACTGGGTCAGGGACCAGCTACTGAATCTTGGACTAATACTTGTCATAGACCTTGTGCATTATGCCTATGACCATAAAGACAAAGTACTTCAGATGGGTTTCTATTTTGGCTTTGGTGTGCTGCTGCACCTCACCTTCAGGAACTCAAAACATGTTTTCCTGAGAAGGTATGCTGCTATCCTGGCTATATTGGTGGGCATATTCTATGGCATTACGGATGAGTTCCATCAATCCTTCGTACCAAGAAGGAGTTCAAGCGAATGGGACGTCCTAGCTGATAGTGTAGGTGTGGTCGTTGCACAGGCAGGTATCCTGGTACTTATCATAAAGCATCTTTGGGACAAGAAGAATAAAAAAACGATAGATCAATTTAAAAAAGTAAAAAAGAAAAAGAAGAACGATCACTTAAGAGAGTGACCGTTCTTATCTCCTCTGCCTATTCCCTTATAGACAAAACCTGCATTAATGAACCTGTCTGGGTCCACCACATTGCGGCCATCGATTATCACAGGCTGTTTCTTTCCCATCTTCTGCTTGATCTGTTCAGGGGTCAGGCCGAAATATTGCTTATGTCCTGTAAAGATAACGACCACATCGGCTCCTGTCAGCACCTCATCGATATTGGCATGTATATCTATGCCGGGATAGTGGACCACGTGAGGGTCATGCACTTTTATTTCACAGCCAGCCTGTAGCACCATATCCCTGTATGGTTCTGAAGGAGGATTGCGGGCGTCATCGGAATCGTTCAGGAATGCCCAGCCTAACATAGCGATCTTGATGCCTTTTGGCTTTTTACCGATCCTTTCCAGAGCCTTGACAGTGAGATTGAACATGTGCTTTGGCATAAAGTCATTTACCCTTCTGGCAAGCACATAGATGGACTCGGCATTTTCCGGATAGTCCAGCGGTTCTATACCCAGGGTGACACCGCGCTCCAGATGATATGTATCCTTGGTCAGACAGTGTCCACCGACCCCTGCTCCAGGGTACAGGATAGCTCGTGTGATACCCTCGCCTTTAAGGCTTGCAATACCGGCGCGCACATCATATACATTGATGCCCATAGCCTCACAGTACAATGCAAGCTGGTTAGCTGCTGCTATCTGCAGGTCCCTGAAAGTGTTCTCAGCGGTCTTGGTGACCTCGGCAGCAGTAGCTGTCATGGGTATTACCTTGCCTTTAGTGAGCACAGGCGTATATAGCTCAACTGCCCTCTTTGTACAAACATCATCAATACCACCCACGATCCTGTCGTGCTCCCTTATGTTCTGCAGAAGCCTTCCGACCATAACCCTCTCAGGCGCATGCGCCAGTGCAAAGTCCTCACCTGCAACAAGACCTGATTCCTTTTCCAGGATCTCCCTTGCCATGCCGACGGTGGTACCTGGGGTAATGGTGGATTCAAGCACTACAAGCATACCTTTCCTGAGATTCTTGCCAACGTTCTTTATACCTTCGATAAGTGCAGTAAAGTCCGGCAAGAGGCTCTTTGGGTCCTCGAACGGTGTCTGGATAGCCAATGTAACAGCATCAAGCTCGCTGATCCTTGAGAAATCAGATGTACAGGTGAACTTGCCTGCCTTTACGACCTTCTGCAGCAGATCTTCAAGTCCTGGCTCCTCACCTTTCAGGGGACTTTCTCCCCTGTTAAGCATGTCTATCTTGTATCCTGAAGAAGATGAAGCTCTCTGGAAACCCAGTACGTGATCAAAGCAGGGAGCATCTGCAAACAGTGCAGCTGCCGGGATACCCACATATCCCATGCCGATAACACCTATTTTCTTGATCGGCCCTTTCTCCTTAAGTATCTTTATTAATTTCTCGCTCATTATAATTCACTTTCCTTTTTTTATTAAATATCTATCACTTTTTCTTCATGATATGATGTAATAGCGGCCATACATGCCTCCAGGGCATGTTTTCCATCCACTCCATTTGGATGTGGCTGTTCTTTATTGGCAACACACCGTACGAAGTATTGAAGTTCATTGAGCAGTGGCTCCTTTGGCTCGACCTTTGCCTCACGTACCCATTCCTTGTCGTGGAGCACAAGAGATTGCTTGAGATAATCAAGATATGCAACACCCGCAACACCCACTGCGGTGAGAGTGCGTACTTTATGTGGCGTGAGCCAGTTCACATCCACAAGACCTGAATAATCATGCTCGAAACGCAGGTGTATGGATGCATGGTCCTCGGAAGAATGAATGTTAGCTCCTGCTATAGTATAGACCTGGTCTATCTTCTTACCATACAGATAAGAAATAATATCCACATCATGCACTCCAATATCCAGAATGACACCAACATCCCTTATCCTGGGATTATAGGCACCTACCCTTCTTGTGGAAATGGATACTACCTTACCTAATAGTCCGGACTCTATGATCTGCTTGAGCTTGATCACAGCAGGATTGAACCTCTCGATGTGCCCCACCATGAGCATCAATCCCTTTTCCTTGGCAGCATTGATCATCAGGTCTGCATTTTCAAGAGTGTCTGCAATTGGTTTTTCTACAAGAACATTAACTCCCGCATTCAAAGCGTCCAATGTTACAGATGTATGCATTTTGGTGGGCACCACAATACTGACGGCATCCAATCCCTGGGCCAATAGCTTCTTATAATCCGTATAAGGCGTGGTGTTGAAAGTATGTGCAAGCTCTTCAACAAGTTCTTTGTTCACATCAGAGATACCAACCAGCTCTACACCGTCCATCTCACTGTAGATCCTTACATGGTTCTTTCCCATGGAACCTACACCAATGACTCCTATTCTTATCATGTCTTACCTCTGGTCCCATTCCTTTATACATGCAATGACAGTGTTTATATCAGCATCTGATAATCCCGGATGCACTGGTATGGACAGGACTTCGCGGGCTGCCTTCTCACTATTGGGGAAACTTCCTGCATAACCCATTTCCTTGTACAAAGGCTGCTGGTGGATGCACAGGGGATAGTATGTACCTGTACCAATACCTTTCTCTTGAAGTGTATCACGTAGTGAATCACGGCGGGGTGTGCGGATAGTATACTGGTGGTACACATGTGAGCAGTTCTCTTTCTCTACAGGTAATATGAGGTTCTTTGAGCCTTTAAGACCACTTGCAAGCTTCCTGGCGTTCTGCCTTCTCTTTTCGGTGAACTCGGCCAGCCTTCCCAGCTGTACGATACCTATAGCAGCGGAAATATCGGTCATACGGAAATTATAGCCTATCATCTCATGCAGATAGCGCTGTTTTGAACCATGCGCCCTGAGCATGCGTGAACGGGCTGCAATGTCCGGGTCATCCGTGGTAATGATACCACCCTCACTGGTGGTCATGTTCTTGGTAGGGTAGAAGCTGAAGGCACCGGTTCCGAATGAACCGACCTTCTTACCTTTGTACGTTGCTCCGTGTGCCTGACAGGCATCCTCGATGACAAGAAGGTTATGGTCTTCAGCTATTTCCATAATTGCACCCATGTCAGCAGCATGCCCGTAAAGATGTACAGGCATTATTGCCTTTGTGCGACTGGTTATCATCTCATGGACCTGGTCAGGAGAAATAATATAGGTATCTGGGTCAATGTCTGCAAAAACAGGTTTTGCGCCAGTGTACACAATAGAATTGGCAGTGGCTACGAAACTGAAGGGTGAGGTTATAACCTCGTCTCCCTGGCCTATGCCATGGGCCATCAATGCTACATGCAATGCGGCAGTTCCGGAGTTTACAGCTACCGCATGATCCACTCCGATATATTCTGCAAAGGCCTGCTCGAACTGGGCCACCCTCGGCCCTTCAGCTATTACCCCTGAACGCAGTACGGCGGTGACGGCCTCGATCTCCGCTTCGTCAAGGTATGGTTTTGCGATGTTTATCATCATATACCTCTTTAAGAACTACAAATAAAACAATAGACCTATATTTATAATTTATTCAATTGTCTAAGCTTCTCCGGCAGTTCGGTTATTTTTGCCGGACATCCTATGGCAAGCTTCCATGGAGGCACGTCTTTTGTGACCAAAGCCCCGGCAGCTACCATTGATCCTTCGCCGATCTCCACCCCTGGAACAAGAGTGGCATTGGCACCAATGGATGCACCTTTGCGCAGTGTAGGTCCATCGGCTATGTATTCGCCTCTCACAGGATATTTATCGTTCGCAAGCGCGGCACATGGACCGACGAATACGTTATCTTCTATTGTGACATGCGTGGGAATGTAGACATTACCCTGAATGCTCACATTGTTACCGATCTTTACATTACCGTCTATGATCACATTGGTGCCTACAAGTACACTGTTGCCTATTGAAGTGTTCTCCCTTATCATAGCATTGTGACCAGTCTTGAACCCGTTACCTGTTTTCACATTACTGAATATGGTAGTACCGGCACGGATGAAAGAGTCCCTGCCAATGGTGGTACCCGGATGATCATGGTCCTCGATCTCGATCCCTTGTTTTATGATCTCCATTAACACACGATGTTCGGGGTAGCCCAATGTGACATTTTCCATAATGACAGTTCCTTCACCTACAGAAGTTCTGCCATAAAGCTTTGAGCTTCGGTGTATCCTAATATTTTCTCCCATTAATATCCTCTTCTGACTATCAACAAATTAAATATATTTTGCTTATTATATCGTTATTTGTATATATAAAGGTTACAGCACGTTTCATGGCTTAAGGGCTCCCGATATGACATATAATAGATATTTCTGTCGCAGGTATCTGACACTCAGGAGTAGAAGGATCATGAAACCCGTGGCCTCAGAAACGAACACATAATCAAGGGCCGGAGTATATGCATAGGTCATGAGGGTCTGGAAATAATCAAGGATCCCATCATAGGGCCCTGGATTACTTGGGAACTGCCAGCCCATAAGGGGCCAGAACAGTGTTGCAGGTACTTCCCACATATTGTCCTCGATCAAATGACAAAAACTTGCAGCGCAGAGGAACATGAATCTCATATCGTTCTTTTTCTTCCATATATAGAATGCAGCGCCGCAGAGGATTATAAAGAACAGCAAGGTATGTGCAAAAATTCGTCCATTATCTATAGTTCCTGAGAATATGACCCTTCCTATTGGTTTATCAATAAGGTCCGGCAGCATGGAGCCAAATAGTACCGCCGCATAGTCAATGCGGCCTTTCAAAGCTGGCGATCTATGCTCCAGAAGCATGAAAAGACCCAATGTTATTCCTAAATGGCCAAAGACAAACATCGCATTAATATAATATTCTGATATAAATACGTTTATGGTTTATCGGGTTGTTAATATATTCTCTTGCTATTTTAAAAAAGGGAATACAGCGTAGCTATTTTACTGGAGTTCTTAGCAAAGTCCTATTTTCGGAACTTACGATAGAATTTGCCATAAAATGGCTCCTCATTCCTGTATTTTTTGATCTTTGTCCAATCTTCCACCTCTTTGATGAACTCTTCCCTGGACATGCCTATCTGCTTCAGGAAATCATCGAGGCCCTGTACTATCTGGGGGTTTTCCAGCTCTTCCAGTTCCAGTTTAAGAGCCTCTTCCCGTGTCATCTGTCCCAATCTTATGCGGTTGCTGTAATAGAATGTAGATGGTGTGACCTCCGGGAATTTGATAGTATGTATATAGAAGGGGATCTCATGCAGGAAGCAATCTGTGTGTTCAAAACTATCGCCGGCCCTTTCCCATCCCATTTCACGAGCTATGGTTTCAAGGATCTCTTTATAATTAGGGTCTAAATAGTCATATATTCCCACAGTGCCAGGAGTGATATATTTAGGAACGAACTTATCCTTGATGCCCATAAGGTTAAGTGCAGCACTTAGATAGGACTTATAACTGATTTTTGGCTCATGACCTAATAAAGAAGCACATCCGTTCTTAACTTCAATATCTTTGCACACGTTCTGGAAAACTGTAAGGTCCCCACTTTGGAAAACCTCGGGAAATCCACTCAAATAGGAGATCTTTCGGCCATTTCCGGATATTACGATCGGTATATTGAAAGCTTCAAGAGGGAAGTAGCTCACTAGTCCGATACCCCGCATGCAGGGAACACATACATGACCGCACTGTATTATGAACTACTTGTATAGTTCAAGCATTGTTTTCGGATTGACGGCATAATAAATATGATCTGCTCTTGTAGCATTGATCGCATTTCTGATGTTCTTTCTTGCATAGTCCGATAAGAACCCATTGTCAAAAGTAATGCACAGGCATCTGAGGTTGTATATCTTATCGCAAACATAGAGTGCATATGTGCTATCCTTTCCTCCGCTCAGAGGGATAAGGCAATCATATTCAGCATTTTGTTTTTTCACTTTTTCAATGATTTGCTCAAATTGCTTTTTCTTCATCTCTTTTACATTGTCCCAATCACCGAACGATCGGTCAAAACTGTTACAATAATTACATACCCCTTTGTCATCAAGCTTTACACTTGGCAAACTGGCTGGCAGGATACACCGGGAACACCTTACAATTTCTTCCAAAAATATGCCTCCACGTAAAAAAGTCATTAGATCAACTATAATTACTTATGCCCAAATATATATTAATCGAATATAAATGCATTGTGTTTTAATTCAATGAACAGTTATAACGCAGGAAGTAGCCACGATTATCACAGCTACTTTGCACGAAGATCGACTTATGGCAGATCTTAAGCCGATGCTGGAAGTAAAGCCTCTGGAAGAATACACCGCTATTGTACTGTTTGCTCCACTCTACGGTTTCACTGGCACAGGGAAGCACGGCTTTTCGTTCACAGCATCGTAAATTTGAAATGTATGCGGGATCTAAAAAAGTATAGCTATGGAAATAAGAGAACTGGTACATCA
>NZ_MVQX01000065.1 GCF_002067275.1 Methanomethylovorans sp. PtaU1.Bin093
GACTCAATGTGGAAGGCACTAACCCATAAAAGGTGGTAGGAACTCCATAGATGCATCAGGACGAGACTTCTCAGTCTAAGGGTAGGAATGTATGGAATGAGAATTGCAGGGGAAATTGACACGTTCTTTTGTGTGTACGACCATAAATGCGATTGATGTTGTTTTTGAGAGGAGATATGAGTCTATTGGCATGGACACAACAAAAGATAGAGATTGTTGTATTTTGGTATTTTGTGGGTATTTCCAAGAGTAGTAATCGATAGCAATAGACATACTTGATACTAGTTGTAAATGAGCCAGTCACATTTAAATACCAAGTGTTGCACTTTCAAACTATGACAAAATATGCAAAGGAATTCTTAACTTTTGAAGAGATACAGCAAATGCTTTCAGTACCTACGCTCTCAGAGCGGGATGAGATAATCATACTTTTGCTGTATGCTCCGGCTCTGCGTGTGTCAGAGATGCTTAATCTAAGGGTAGCAGACCTTGATATTAAAAACGAAACTATCACAATCAGAGGCGGTAAAGGTTGGGATGTCACAGAGCTTGATGTAGTTCCTTGTGATGTGAAAGTACTGAGGAAGGTACTCAGGTATTGTGAGCATGAGAAGAGGAAGAGCAAGGACTTCGTGATACAATCCAATATGGGAAAGAGTATGCATAGGTCACAGGTCTACAGAACGCTCAACAACATCGCAGGAAGAGCGGGAATTAACAAGACCATAGGAACCCATACTTTCAGGCGAAGCCGAGCCACAAACCTGCTAAATGCCGGAATTGATGTTGCTGATGTATCAAGGTTGCTGAGGCATCAGAATTTATCAACAACAATGAATTATCTGAGGTTATCTGTGGGAGACCTTCAAAGGAAGCTGAAAGGAATAAATGATAATGTTGGCGTTTTGTGCTAAAAACGCTATCTACTTCCTCTTTTTATAGGTGGTCATTTTCAACTTCCTAAGAAAAAGCAGGTGATCGGCTCAAATGTTGTTTACTATTGTAAGGAATGTGGATGTACCCGATCCACATAAATCTCCTTTTTTATTTCTGTATCCTTACTTTACCCTCTCAATATCGCCATACTCTGAGAGTTTCTCACAGAGCATTTCTATCTCAGCTCTCAGCTTTTCGGCAGAGATACCAAACATCTGTGCGAGGTATATGGCTCCACCTGCACCTACTCCTTCTTTTACGAACCCTGCCTCGTATTGTCTCAGTCCCTGCAGGCGTGAATGGCCAAAACCGGGATCTGTGGCATATGCTTTTGCACTCAGCTTGTCTGCGATCGCAGCAAAGTGAGCTGAAGTGTCATTCATCACATAGCAAGTTGTTACAATGGTAATATTATCGGTCCCATATCCAAGATGTTTGATCACTGCAAACACCGCTGCCATCTGAGTGCCACCTGCAAGGACCACTGGTATATCTTCAAGCCCTGTGGCTATCCCCGCCACTGCTGCCATCATAGGATCACCCACGCATCTGATCGCTTCCATGGGATCGTTACGTAGGTCCCCCGGTTTTATCCCGGAAGAAGCCAGTGCATCCTTAACAACCTCTTTCTTAAGTCCAAGAGGGTTGGTGGATGCACTGCTGCTGACATTCCCATCATAACCAAGGGCAGCCAGCACCGCATTGGCAGTAGTGGTGCCTGCAGGTATGCTCTCACCGATCATGACAAAGTCATATTTGTCCTTTAGCTCCCTGCCCAGGCTGAGACCACGCTCAAAGATACCCTGGGCATCAGGAACGGCTATTGGTTCACGTATATCTTTTCCGGGTGAACCTCCAATGTCTACAAGAGGCACTGTTTTAGCAGGCAGGATCTTCAATCCTGCATTAACGAGCATGTGTGGCACACCGGTCATATCCAGTGCTACCCGGGTAATAAGCGCAGGCGTAGGTGTGTCATAAGGCGGTGTCATGGGCAGAATTGGTATGTCCACCACCATGCCGGTCTCAAGGACCTCGGCATCGCCAGGTGGTGTATAGTCTGTAAGTTTTGCTGTCTTACCGGCAGCTGAGAGGCCTTCTATGTAGGCCGTTTCAGTATTTGCCAACACGCACAGGAACAATGGTCTTTCCGGCATTTTCATATTTTCTAGTGATAATCCTTCCATGAGTACACCCTCTTTTTCAGGAAAAAGTATGTCGCAGGAATCAATATTTCCTTGCTACATAAACCTTTACACTTGCATCTTTGCCACAGACGGGGCACTGTCCTTTATGGCCCTCTTCCTGTCCGGTGGGTATACCCAGAATACCTGCACCGATCTTCTCTTCTATCTGCAAGCCACATGCCTTATCGCCACACCAGGGAAGGAGTGCGATACCTTCAGGCAATTTCTCTTTGACATCTTCAAGAGAAGAGCAGGTAAATATACGTGCCTGCACATCTGCGACCGCTTTCTCAAAGAGGGCGGACTGAATGACCTCTAGTGTCTCTTGTGTTTCATGGCTTATGTTTTCCAGAGGTGCCTGTCTTTTTTCCCCAGTATCCCTGCGCACAAGCACAGCAACACCATTCTTGAGATCACGGGGACCTATTTCAAGTCTCAGGGGCACACCTTTCATCTCCCATCTGTAATATTTAGCCCCAGGACGATCGTCACTGAGGTCTATTTTCACGCGGATCCCTGCATCCTGCAGAAGCTGCTGTACTTTCTCACATGCATGGATCACATCAGATGAGTCCTTGAACACTATCGGTATGATCACCACCTGTATGGGAGCCACTTCAGGGGGTAATACAAGTCCCTTATCATCACCGTGTATGGATATCAGTGCAGCTATAGAACGCTCTGAAACGCCATAGCATGTCTGGTGTACATATACCTGTTCTCCTGCCGGGTTCTCATACTTTATGTCAAAGGTTCTGGCAAAGTTGTCGCCAAGATGGTGGGCTGTACCCACCTGTAAGGTCTTACCGTCAGGCATCAATGCATCAACGGCTATGGTATAATCGGCTCCCGGGAATTTATCCCAGTCCGGACGTTTAGAAGCAAGCACAGGCACCGCCAGTCTCTTATAGAACTCTGTATATATCCTTATGGCCTCATCTACCTGTTCAGCAGCTTCCTCCCAGGTGGCATGTACAGTGTGCGCCTCTTTGAAGGAAGTGATCTCTCTTAGCCTTATCAGGGGACGGGTATGTTTTGTTTCATACCTGAAGGTGTTGACTACCTGGTACAATTTCAAAGGCAGATCAGCATGGGAACGCACCCATAATTTGTACATCGGATAAATAGCAGTCTCGCTGGTCGGCCGCAGGGCAAGTTTCACATCCAGAGGAGAAGTGCCTCCGTGGGTGACCCAGTACACTTCATCCTCAAAGCCCTTTATATGTTCAGCCTCTTTCATGAACTCATGTTCTGGGATAAGAAGCGGGAACATTGTTTCCATATGGTCCCTGTCCAATAGTTCCCTTATTATATTGTATACGTTTTTCCTGATAGTAAAACCAAATGGGTACCATACATACAGGCCCTTTACAGGATAGCGCACGTCCATTATTTCAGCTACCTGTAAGAGTTCATTATACCATTCACTAAAATCCTTCTTCGCAGGAAGGGTTGCTTCTTTCTCCTTTTCTGTCATCAGGTCACCTGCTGTCTTGATCTGCAGGTATAAACAGATGCATTGCTTATAGGCATTTCCTTCTTAGGATAGTTACTTTAAGTACTGGCAGAAAAAAAGAAAGAATGCTTAAATGCATTCATCTCTTGTTCAGTTTCTGCGTACTCTTCTTCCCATGAGGGATACAGCGAAAACAACTGCTACTATTGAATACAGAGCACTGAATCCTGGTGCCCCAGGTTCTTCTATAGGTGCTGTGGCTTCTACAAGATCATACGTCACAGGCTGCTTAAGTTTCATCTCTTTGAGTGTGACAGAACCCATGGCATCTTCGTCTGCAATAACCACTCCGTTCTCCACAAGTTGAACATTGAAAGTATATACTTTGTCAAGAGGCAAGGTCATGCGCGTGGTGCCCCTCATCCTTTCACCGGCTTTGATGCTTCCTATGTTGTCAGTTCCAGTGAAAACAGTGTACGGATCAACAGCTGCTGAAACCTTAATAGTTATTGCATCAGAGTCGCCGCCCGGATTATATAGCCCGGGGGAAATATCCACTACAGCATCCTTTCCATAGTTGGTGACCTGTTGCATCTCTATCACCATGTCTGTGAGTACCACACTGGAAGGCACGTTTTCATCGGCCTGGGGAATGACTTCCACATAAGTGCTGTACTCATTAACAACCACGGAATCTTCGAAAAGTTCCACCTCTATTGCTTGTTGTCCTGATTTGGGGACTTCAAATGAAACACTGGCAGTTGCCTGGGATTTAGCTTTGATGTAACCGATGTCCTTACTCTGTTCGGCAACCACCAGGTTTGTTTGAGGGTCTCTTGCTTTCACTTTGATCGAAAGTGTTCCAGTATCCTTATTCTGCTGGTTCGATACATATACTGTAACAGTTAGCTTTGATCCCACATCCTGTGGAATAGACATAACATCTACATTACTGATATACAGTTCAGTCACCTTTGCCTTTTCCACACAACCACTTGGGAAAAGGAACAGGATGATCGAAAGCAGAAAAAAGAAGGCAAGTGAGGATCTCATGTTCTCCCCACCTTATAACTTTACTACCAGTGTCAGAGTTTGCTCATCCAGGACATAATCGCCCATCATAAGCTTGACATTCACTGCTGTTTCTCCGTTGGGTGCATCCTCTTTAACAGGCAACACAACTCCCTTTGTGTATGATGAACCATTCTTTGCCATAGCCTGTGTTATGTCAAGGGAAGTATTTCCTGCCATAAGCTCATTCTCAGCTTCAAACATTACTATCAGAGAATTAGCATCTATAGTGGACTGACCATTGTTCTTGACAGAGAAACTGATGGTAGCGTTCTCTCCTTTCTTCAGTTCCCATTTTTGTACAGTTGAATCCCTCAGCGTACTCATATTCTTTACAAAACCAAGGAATTGCAGCTTTGCATCAGGAAGTATGGTTATCTGAACAGGGGCTGATTTAGTGCTTAGCACAGGCGCTCCATTCTCATCAGAACCTGAAACATAGCTTACTGTAACAGAAGAATCTGTTGTATCCGTCTTAAATCCAGGTGCTTTAACCATTGCATCAATTGATGATTTGGTGGTTTTGTCAGTCTTTCCCGGAATGTTCAAGCTACTTGAGTATATTACCGAAAGAGGGTCAAAGGAGTCGACTGATACTGAATCTATAGGCTGCGTAGCGTTGTTCTCAACAGTAACTGCAATTGATTGTTCCTGATACTCCTTAATAGCAACAGGAGCCACCGTTACAAACACATCCTCTGGACTTACCGGCTCAGAAGATTTAGTCTGAGATGCACATCCTGAACTCAGGATCGATATAACCAATACAAGTAGTAAGATACCTTTTGTATTTGTTCTCATAATACCACATAATAATTATACTCCTCCTCAGTATAAATAAGATGCGGTATTCATTTATATATTTTACAGAAGTTTAAAAAAATCAAGTGCTGAAATAAGTCCTCATTTTTCAGGATCTTTTTTCATACAGAGGAACCAATCTCCGCATCTTGTGCCATCCTCGCCCTTCTGAAGCCTTTCCTTTGCCTTATCCCATGACACAGGGTTTGGGAGGATGACATCTTCTCCGGGATGCCAGTTCTCAGGAGTTTGTACATTATGTTTGTCAGAAACCTGCATCGCTACAAGCAGGCGCTTGATCTCTTCCATGTTCCTGCCGTTGGTGAAAGGGTAATATAGCATTGCCCTGATCCTACCCTTTGGGTCGATGATAAATACTGCCCTTACGGTCTCAGTACTGGATTCCATGAACTGGAAAGAGCCACCGGTCGCCTCAAATTTGTCAAGGACCTCTTCCTGGGTATAAGATGCGCGGGGATGGATCATGCCATACTTGCGTGCTATTTCCATGTTCAGATCTTCAATTATGGGAAAATCGATATCTATACCTTTAAAACCTTTGTACTCTACCTTTTCTTTGATAGCTGCAAGCCATGATATATGAGAGTACAGGCTATCCACGGAAAGACCAATAAGTTCAGTATTAAGTTGCCTGAACCCCTCCTGCATTGTTGCACACTTAATAAATTCGGTAGTGCATACAGGAGTAAAGTCTGCGGGATGACTGAACAGTATGACCCATTTACCCTTGTAATCTTCAGGGAAGTTGATCCTTCCTTTTGTAGTCCTTGCCTGGAAGCCCGGTGCCGTATCGCCTATAAGTGGCATTGTAACCCTTTCATTTCTTTCAGCTTCCATATTCATCTCCATTTACTTTTCAAAAGACAGCGATCAGATCAGTTAATTACCTATCGTATGTTCGTTATAACCGTCGATTTCGATCTCTGAACTCTCTGCATCGAAAACTATCATACCTGTTTTCAGCATACGTGCCTGTTCAGGAGTAAGCTTGCATGATACAGCTTTTTCGGATACTATGGCACTGTTGCCCAAAGGATCCTCTATAATTACGGTAAGTTTCCTTTTGCCATCTACAGCTTCGTGTATCATTTCCTGTAACTGAAGGCCGCGTTCATATTTTTCCGGCTCATCTGATACCCATTTCGTTGCACTGATCACAACTCCCAGTATCCTGTCAAGCACACCTTCGATATTTGTTATGTATGATTCGGAGATAGAACCGGGCTCCACAACTATTCCAAGCTCAGGCACTTTTATCGTTCCTGAAGTAGAGCGCACGACCTTAGCATAAAGGTCTTCAGGTCCTTCAATGACAAGTTCGTATCGGACAGGTTCTTTCTGGGACAGGATCATTGTGTCAGTGAAACGAAAACTACAGTCACAGCACGCCGTAATGTACATGACATCCCCAAAATATGGGATCTCATCTCTCTCCCAGTTCATTATGATCTCTTTGTGGCAGAGAGGACACTGCGTACGGGTAACGAATGCTGCCTGTGGACTGTCAATGGTCAATATCTTCCACCAACTATCTTCGAACGATCGATCTTTATCCCTGTAGGGGTTACCAGCACCTGGTCTTCTTTAAGCCCGGCTATATCCCCATGGACATCTATGACAACATCTTTCAGATCCTTCAGAGCCCTGTCCAGCATAAGTTTATCGTTCTTGATAGTGGATATATCGATCATCAGGATATTGCCCTCATACACTTCCTTCTTGAGCAATGTCAGATCATTCAGGTTTGTAAGTTCTGCCACTCTCACATATGTTTCTGCAGGCTCTTCTCCTGTTACTTCTTCATATTTGCTCAGATCAAGCTCAGTGAACTCATCTTCGCCGGTAGACGATCTTTTAGTTGCTCCAAAAAATTTATCCATTAACTTTGCCATAACATGCACCCTTTATCAAATTAAAGTATTCATTTAATTATCGGACTGATCCAGTTGATCTCCTACTGCTTTAGCACCTTCATTATTTATAAGAACATCCATATATTTTAATGATTATGCCCGTAAACTCACAATTCGATATTCCATATCTCATCACCCACATGATGCAAGGACTTCACAGCTTTCCCCGAATCTGAAACCATGGCCTTTCCGGGAACAAGTGCTTTGCCAATGGCAAGAGGCTTGCCATATTTTTCTTCTTTCACGATCACAGGATCACCTTCAAGGATGTTCTCATCTGCACGGACAATGCCAGGACTCATAATGTCTGCGCCGTTCACTACAAAGCGCACGGCACCAGAATCCACTACTACCACGTTCTTCTCTATTCCGAGTTCCATGACACCTCGCACTGTCGGGAAAAAAATATCGTCAACTGCAAATAAAAGCACTTTCCCGTCTATGAGGACCACAGAAGTGTCACCCGCATCAGCATGCTCGAACTTATACGATGCGATATTCTCTACCACTGTGTCGCCATATATGGCCCTGAGATCATCAAGCAGCTTATTCTTGGCAGATTTCCTTAGTTGTATCCTTCCTCGGATCTTCAATAGACCACCTGGTTACTTTTTCCAGTGATTAGTATCATAGTGCATCAGCACAATTAAAGATTACGAAAAGGGGAGCATTTGTTCCCATTTTCATCTGATGATCACAACAGGGATGCCCCTTACATCCAGCACATCTACAGCTCTGCCCGCAGAGATCGCTTCTTTTTCGACCTCCACGCTTTCAGGTCCCAGCTCTATAATGCCACTCTTGGTATGAAGGCTGATTTTCCCATTCTGTTCCATCTCATTAACCAGCTTTTTCGGGTTAGCTTCCGATAAAGCATCTATTATAGTCTTTGCCTGGCCTTTGAATTTGGGGCCGATGACTCCCATGTTAGGCTTGATATTCACTGGCACGTGCTCAAAGTCAGGGTTGCCAGCCATCATTTCTACTGGTGTGTTCGTTGCACCGGTTATGTCAATGACGTCTGTGAGAGCTCCATATATCTCAAGTTTCTTCAAAGGAGCATTAAGGGCAATACCATGCTCGGATTTATATCTCCTTACACTGCTCACGATCTCTTTAACAAGTTCTCCGGCTTTACCGGCCTCTTCGTCCTTCCAGGAGGCATCCGCCTTTGGCCAGGATCGCATATGTACGCTCCCGGTCCCAAGTCTCGAATACATCTCCTCTGCAAAGAAGGGTGCAAACGGAGCAAGTAATTTTGCAAGTGCCTCTATTGTTACGTATAGTGCATATTGTGCTGCTTTTCTGTCCGTTGCATTGGTGCCATACAGGCGGGACTTGACAAGTTCAATGTAATTATCGGCCACTACGTCCCAGGCAAAACCCCTGATAGCTTTGAAAGCCTCATCGAACTGATAGGCATCCATGTTCGCAGTTGCTGTAGTTATCAGCTCGTGCAACTTGTCTAACAGCCATCTGTCAACAATGTGAAGTTCTTCTGCCTCAGGTACGTAGGATGTATCTAGGTCATTGAAGTGGGAAACAGAGAACCTGTAGATGCTCCACATCTTGGAAAAAAAGCGTGATGCAGCTACTACATCTTTCCAGCGGAACATTACATCCGAACCAGGAGCTCCTCCTATGGCTGCCCATTGTCTGAAAGAATCGGCACTATAATCTTTAATTACCTCTTCAGGAGAGATTATATTGCCCAGGGACTTGCTCATCTTGTGGCCATCCTCACCCAGGACCATGCCATTCACGAGTATAGAATCCCAAGGGCGCTTGCCTGCAAGTGCCATGGACCTAAGGATCGTATAAAAGGCCCATGTCCTGATGATATCGTGACCCTGTGGTCTCAATTGGGCAGGTAACCTGCTTTTATGTTCAGTGAGCCAGCCGGTCACATGCTGGACTGTTATGGAAGAATCCATCCATGTATCAAGGACATCTTCCTCTGGCTCGAAATCAGTGCTGCCGCATTTGCTGCATGGTTCTTTCGGAGACTGCTGGGTGGGGTCAATGGGCATCCATTCTTCCTTTGCCACCATTACCTCCCCACATTCTTTACAATACCATACAGGTATAGGAGTTGCAAATATGCGCTGCCTGGAAATACACCAGTCCCATTCCATGGTACCCAGCCAGTTCTCGAGCCTGACCTTCATGTGCTCAGGTGTCCAGTTGATCTCATCGGCAGCCTTTTTGACATCATTGGTATCTATCTTAACGAACCACTGCTTTTCAGACAGGATCTCTATGGGTGTGTCACACCTCCAGCACATTCCCACATTCTGTTCGAGTTCCTTTTGCTCATACAGGTAGCCTTCTGCTTTCAGATCTGCTATGACAGCTTCCTTACATTCCGGGATCGTCATGCCCGCATACTTGCCTGCTATCTTTGTCATACGGCCGTTCTTATCAATGGCCTTGCGCAGGGGAAGTTTATGTTCCACCCACCAGCGTACATCCTGCTTGTCACCGAAGGTACAGATCATCACGACACCCGTACCAAACGCAGGATCAACAACAATATCGCCTATTACGGGGACCTCATGTCCGAAAAGTGGTACTTTTACCTTGCTTCCTATATGAGCGTTGTAGCGTGCATCTTCAGGGTTGATCGCAACAGCCACACATGCTGCCAGCAGTTCAGGCCGGGTGGTGGCTATCTTTAATTTGTCAAAATCAAGGAAATTAAGCTGCGTGCTCCTGCCTTCGTATTCCACTTCAGCAAAGGCGATGGCAGTTTCACATCTCGGGCACCAGTTCACAGGATGCTCGGACTGGTAGATCCTGCCCATGTCATACATCCTGCGGAAAGAGCGCTGGGTCTTGGAGTAGTACGCAGGTTCCATAGTGATGAACTCATTGCTCCAGTCCACGGAGAAACCCAAGTTCATCATTGTATTGCGCATTTTTGTAATGTTGCTGGTCGTCAGTTCACGGCACATTCTCCTGAACTCTTCCCTGGGCACCTGGTTCTTTGTGATATTATGTATGTCCTCCACCTTTACTTCGGTGGGAAGTCCATGGCAGTCCCATCCCTGTGGGAACATCACATTGTATCCGCACATACGCTTGTAACGGGCAACAAAATCTATGTAACACCAGTTCAGAGCGTTCCCTATATGGAAATTACCGGTAGGGTAAGGCGGAGGTGTGTCGATGATGAACTGTGGTCTATTATGATCTTCCCAGTCGAAATGGTACATGGACATGTCCCATGCTTCCTTCCACTTTGGCTCGACCTCATGAGGGATATATTCCTTTGGAACCGTCATTGCAACTCTCCGATAAATATGATGTAGTGATTGTGTAGTATCCGTAACAGTGGGTTTTTCATTATTTAAATATATCTGGTTGATGCAGCGTGCGAATAATATACTTTATTCCTGATGTCAGGATAAGGAATACCGTAAATCCTTTATATCAATCTGCTCAATTCCATCAGGGGTTGCCATTGCGCTGTATCGGAGGAGACTATATGGGCAAGAAAATAGCTATCTTTGCTTTCAATGGTGAGCCTATGTGCTTTGCTCACGCACTGATGAATGCGATAGACATGAAAGAAAGGGGACATGACGTAAAACTGATCATCGAAGGTTCTGCTACCAGGAACATATCTGATCTTATAGATCCTACAAAGCCATTTTCCAGCCTTTACATGAAAGTTAAGAAGGCAGGGGTCATGGATTGTGTTTGCAGGGCGTGTGCCCAGAAGATGGATAGCCTTGAAAGCGCCAAAGAACAGGGTCTTCATCTGTGCGATGAAATGTTCGGACATCCGAGCATGGCAAGGTATGTAGAGGAAGGATATGAGATCATCGTAGTTTGAACTGATAGATCTTTCATACTTAACAAGGCCTTTTCTGTACGTGTGTCCACGCTACCGGCAGACGAGGACAGAGCAGAATAAAGAACAACGTTATTAAAAGAGGTGAAATAATGCAATTCGGAGAAGTACTGAAAGGAAAAGAGGTAGAAGGTAAAGAGAAACATGTCCCGGTCATTGAGGTCATAAGGGGTCATGGATCAACAGGTGCTGATTTTGTAAGGGTCGTTGTGGGAAAGGAAGTGCCTCATCCCAATACAGTGGAACATCATATTGAATGGGTGGAGCTTTACGGTATCACAAAGGATGGGAAGACCATTGACTTTGGAAGGATGGACTTCGAGCCTGTGCACACACAGCCAATAGCCAGTTTCCATGTTAACAACATTGACAATTTCAAGGCCTTCTGTGCTCTCGAATACTGCAATATCCATGGTGTATGGCAGAACTGTATCGAAGTCTAACTTGATCTTCTGTTCTTATGGCCTTTTCGGAGGTCATACTCTTTATATACCTGTCCACACTAACTGTAGAGGAAAAATAAGCAGACAGGTGATACCTTTGTTTGCAATGTTCTTAAAAACGTTAATAGTCTTAGTATTAGCTGTTATACTGGCAGCCCTCTTTGTAGAATATATCTTTGCCTCTATGCAAAGTTAAAAGTGGCATTTCAATCTGTCCTTGAATAGCCTATCTCCTCTTCAGTGAGGTAGCAGGCCGGGTCATCGGCCCATACATTGTTGTGCACAGCTTCGGCCCTGACCCTGAAATTAGCATTGCATACTTCCAGCCATTTGCACCTTGCACACCTATCTGCATGTTGTCTTATCAGAGGCTTGCGGTCCTTAAGGCCTGCCATCAGCTCATCGGTTGTATCTCTCCAGATCTCGCTGAACTTTCTTTCTCGTATATTTCCGAAAGTGTAATGCCTCCAGAACTGGTCAGGATGTACCGAGCCATCCCATGAGACACAACCTATGCCTATGCCTGTGGAATTTCCCTGGTTCATCTGCAGCAGAGAATATACTTCTGCAGCTCTTTCTGGATCTTCTTTAAGGAGCTTCAGATAGATATATGGCCCATCACAGTGATTATCAACGGTGAGCACTTCCACAGGTAATCCCTTATCATGTAACTGCCGGGTCCTTTCCATTATCATGTCAACTACTTCCCGGCTCTCTTCAAGGCTAAGGTCTTCTTCTACCATATCCGAACCCCTGCCTGCATATACCAGATGATAGAAGCATATACGGGGTATGTTCTCTTTTTCGATCAGATCGAATATGGCAGTAATATCCTGCACATTGTGCTTATTGATGGTGAACCTTAGCCCGACCTTGATACCTTCAGCCCTGCAGTTGCGCAGTCCTTCAAGGGCAGCATCAAAAGCGCCTGGGCATCCTCTGAACTTATCATTCGTTTCCCTCATGCCATCAAGTGAGATGCCCACATAAGACAGGCCTATCTCCTTTAATTTCTTTGCCATTTCTTTGTCGATGAGTGTCCCGTTAGTGGATATCACCGCTCTTCTACCTTTGGACCTGGCATATGCAGCCAGCTCAGGCAGGTCTTTGCGCATGAGGGGTTCCCCTCCTGAGAATAGGACCACAGGGGAGCCAAAATCAGCAAGGTCATCTATGAGTGCCTTACCTTCCTCTGTGGTCAGTTCGTTCTTGTAATCAATATCTCTGGAATGTGCATAACAGTGTACACATTTGAGGTTGCAGCGTCTGGTCACATTCCAGACGACAACAGGTTTTTTGTCGATGGAGAACTGCAAAAGATGGGACGGGAGTTTTTTAGAATCCCTGCCGTATCTTAGAGCATCTGATGGTTCCACAGTCCCACAATATAGTTTTGAAATACCTATCATGATAATCGTTCCGCTTAATAAGTAGGGTCAGGTAAACAAATCTAGCCTTCAGGCCATTTCTATGTTCGTCCGAAATTTGCATGAGAAAAAGAAAAAAATCATATAAATAGGTTTTTCAGGAGCATGCAGAAAGCATGTCCCTGATCTTCTTCAGTATCTCTTCGAACGTATACTCTTCAGGGATCACGGAAACATTCACATTGTAGCCACGTAATGTTTCTGCGGTAGGCAGGCCAATAGCTGCCACGATGGACACATTGAGCACCTGCACGATGTCATCTCCAGATTCGAGTTCTTTGGCCACCTCAAAGAAATTATGCACCATCATGGAACTGGTAAAGGCAAAAGCTGTGATCTTGCCTGCCAGAGCAGACCTTATCAGGTCCTTTTGCTCCTCGCCATCCGGCCTAAAGAGGCTATACACTTTTGTTTCCAGCACATTTGCGCCACAGCGGGTAAGTCCCTCGGTAAGCACAGTTGAGCCAAAGACGCTGCGGGCCATGTCTACGTTCTTACCCTTGACATCCTTGCAAAGATATTCTATAAGACCCTTTGAACTGTACACTCCCGGCATGCCCATGACCTTGATACCTTTCTCTTCCAGAGCTTTCTTTGTGGTAGGACCTATAGCTATGACATTTGTGCGGTTCAAAGCCTCTATGAACATATCACGCATAACGTAAGGTATCTTCTGTAGTGTGAAGTCAAGTCCATTGGCACTGGTGAATATCACGTAGTCAGATTCTTTTTTTGTTATGTGCTCAAAGAAAGGCTTGAATGCAGAATCCTGCATTCCTGCAAGCTCTATCATGGGAACGGCCATGACATCAAATCCCATGGATAGTGCAAGCTTCACGGATTCTTCCTTGTATACAGATGGCCGCATAATGGCCAGAACGGGTTTTTTTTCGTCAGCCATATCCATTAGCTCCTTTCAAGTACCTGCTCTCCAAGTTCATCGTGCAATTTGACCACATCACCGATTATAGTTATAGCAGGCGCTTTTACCTTCCTTTCGTTCTTAAGGGCAACAATGTTCTCAAGAGTACCGACTGTCACTCTCTGGTCAGGACGGGTTCCCCTCTCTATCAGTGCTATTGGGGTGGACGGATCTTTACCGCACCTCATAAGTTCGTTGACATTGCGTTCCAGCATCTTCACACCCATGAGGATCACAATGGTGCCAGGGAACTTTGCAAGTGTTTCCCAGTCCAGTCCGCTTTCCTCCTTGGTGGGGTCTTCATGACCAGTTATAAAAGTGACCATAGAGGCATGATCCCTATGTGTTACGGGAATACCTGCATAAGCAGGCGCAGATATAGCAGATGTTATGCCGGGCACGATCTCAAAGCCAATTCCTGCCTTTATCAACTCCTGGGCTTCCTCTCCTCCTCTTCCGAAGACATAAGGATCCCCGCCTTTGAGGCGTACCACCACTTTACCTTCCTTTGCCTTCTCTACTATCAGCTCGTTGATCCTGTCCTGGGATAGCGTGTGATCGCCTGCATATTTTCCTGCATCTATCTTCTGGGCTTTTTGAGGAATTGAAGAAAGTATCGCTTCGCCCGGAAGCTGGTCGTATATGACCACATCTGCATCATCAATAAGCCTTCTAGCCTTCAGAGTAAGCAGTTCCGGGTCACCGGGGCCCGAACCCACCAGATATACTTTTCCATGGTTATCTGTCATTATCGCAAAACCTATCGTGTTTTCAAAAGATGAAGTGATAAAGTTATTTATAGGCATCGTTGGGATGCCATATAAATGTCTTTTAAAAGACAAACGATCCCACAGATCGGGAACAGTATAAAAGGTGATCAACCCAATGATGGGTCTACTTCTGCTTTCCAAGTATGTAGAATATCATTTCCCTGTTAAGTTTCCCTTCCCTTTCGATCTTATCGGCTATATCGGAATCAGATCTGCCTTCAGCCTTCATTTCCTTTATTTTGTCCATAATTGCAGGTGATATGCTGAAATACTCGTTGATATCTTTCCTGTGTCCCCACACATCTCCTTCCACCAGTTTGATATTCTGCATTTGCAGGAACATCTCTATGGACTTGGAAACTGTTCTCCTGTAAGAGCTTGGTATCTGGATGACCTCTACTTTGGTGCAGGTCTGTACAAGGCTGAATATGTCCTTGTTCGACGGGCGGAAAGCGAGGTGTATCACTTTCTCATTCGGATTCAGCTCATTTATCTCTTCTCTGGAACTTACAACTCTTATTTTCATAGGTGGCCCCCCCGCCAGTTTAATTCCAAAAAGAACTTATTAAACAAATTATGCATTTCACCTATTAAATAATTGTCGATTGAAACTGATACTATATTATTCAGAACTTGAAAAGCGGATACGGACAGCATCGGCATGTGCCTGCAACCCTTCCTTCTCAGCAAGGGATATTACTGTATCCCGAACAGTTGCAAGTCCTTCCTTACTAATACGTTGGATGCTGGAAACTTTCAGGAAATGCATTATATTGAGGCCAGAGTACATTCTGGCATAGCCGGCAGTGGGTAATACGTGATTCGTACCGGATGCATAATCACCGACAGGAACGGGAGCGTAGTTGCCCACAAAGATGGAACCTGCGTGCTCTATCCTCTCTAGTACCATATCGTCGTTCTTCGTCATTATCTCCAGATGTTCAGGAGCGAAGCTGTTTGAGATGTCTATGCACTGTTCAATGGAGCCAGCTATCAGTATGGCTGCATTCTTCAGTGATGAACTTACTATCTCTCCTCGCGCAGTGCTTTGTGCCTGTTTCAGCACTTCTTCTTTAACTCCTGAGGCCAGCTTCTCCGAAGTCGTTACCAGGACGGATACAGCATGAGGGTCGTGCTCTGCCTGGGCTATCATATCCGCTGCGACCATTGAAGGATGCGCAGACTCATCAGCAATTATCAGCACCTCGCTGGGTCCTGCGGGGAAATCTATCTCTGCCACATCCCTTATTTGCATCTTGGCTGCCGTCACATACACGTTTCCCGGACCCACTATCTTATCTACCTTCATCACGCTGGCAGTGCCAAAAGCCATGGCAGCGATGGCCTGTACACCTCCCACGCGGTACACATGATCCGCACCTGCTACTTTTGCTGCTGCCAGTGTAAGGGAATTGACCTTTCCATCAGGGCCCGGAGGCGTACACATTATAACGTTCCTTACACCTGCGACCTTTGCAGGTACTACCGTCATAAGTGCGGTGGAGGGATATGAAGCCCTGCCGCCGGGCACGTAAGCACCTACGCTGGCAAGGGCAGTGATCTTCTGTCCCAGCTCGATCCCCGGAGCCAGCTGCATGAACCACATCTTTTCAGGCATCTGTGCCTCATGGAATTTGCGGATATTGTTTGCAGCTATTTCAAGGTGCTTTATAAGTTCCTTATCTGTGGCATTGTATGCTTTTTCGATCTCTTCCCGGGATACCTCGATGGCATCGATCTTTGCACCGTCAAAACGCTGTGTATATTTCCTGAGGGCCATGTCGCCCTCTATACGCACATCCGCAAGGATAGATGAAACCGTATCACTTACACTTGCGAGTTCTCCTCCGCGTTCTATGAGAACCCGTATTTCCTTTTCAGGAAGCTCTGATAATTTTCCGTAAAGCATCATACATCTCCTTATAATCTATGGTCTAATCCTCAAAATCATTGAAGGTCCTCTGTTGCCTTTCCATGGGCCTGTATACTATTTCCTCAGAGACGGTTCCAATTTTTCCCCCCGCCGAGTGTGGACCTCCAATATTGTTCATTATTTTTTCTGCTGTCTTTGGCCCTATCAATTTAGCTATTCTTTCAACACCAGCGCTCTTCAATGCTTCCACTGACGTAAGACCGGCATCATACAACTTG
>NZ_MVQX01000066.1 GCF_002067275.1 Methanomethylovorans sp. PtaU1.Bin093
ATTATCATCCTGTAATTCTATCTTGGACATCCTACGCGCTCACGTATAAATAAATGTTCCTAATTGGAAGTAATGCTTATAAGCATTACTTCTCCTCCCCGTTCTCAGGCTCTATACGGGCCACACCTACGACCTTATCACCCTGGCGTACATCCATGATCTTAACACCCTGGGTATTCCTACCCTGCACATTAATACCTGTAACAGGAACACGGATAACTATACCTTCAGAACTGGTGATCATCACCTCATCTTCTTCCCGTACAGCTTTAACATTGACCACCGGACCATTGCGCAGGCTTGTTACTATAGTGATCACACCTTTGCCACCCCGGTGCTTGGCAGGATATTCGGCGAATTCAGTACGTTTACCGAATCCGTTCTCAGTTATGGTAAGCAAGGTCGAATTCTCATCCACCACATCCAGACTTACCACCTTATCACCCTGTTCCAGCTTAATACCACGCACACCATGTGCACCTCTGCCCATAGGACGAACATCGTTCTCTGAGAACCGAATAGCTTTACCGTGCCTTGAGACCAGCACCAAATCTTTTGATCCGTCGGTCAGGGCCACGTTCACAAGTTCATCGTCTTCCAGCAGGGTAACCGCTATGATACCAGCTTTACGTGGATTGCTAAAATCAGATAGACATGACTTTTTAACGGTTCCTGAACGTGTAGCCATGAAGAGGTACTTATCATCCGAGAACTCCTTTACAGGGATCATAGCAGTAACATATTCTCCCTCTCCCAGTTCCAGTAGATTGACTATGGCTTTACCTTTGGACTGCCTGCTTCCCTCAGGGATCTCATAGACCTTCTTCCAGTATAGTCTTCCCCTATTAGTGAAGAACAGGATGTAGTCATGACTGGAAGCAACGAAGATGTTCTCCACAAAATCCTCTTCCTTGGTTTCCATACCAATAACACCTTTACCTCCCCGGCGCTGCTGGGAATATGTGTTCACAGGCAGGCGTTTAACGTACCCGCTGTTGGTAATGGTAACTACCACATCTTCCTGCGGTATGAGGTCTTCGAGATCAAGCTCCACATGTGAAGCCTTGATCTGTGTTCTGCGTTCATTGTTGTACTTTTGCTTGAGCTCAGAAAGCTCTGTTTTGATAATACCATACTTCTTTTCGTCGCTCTCGATGATAGACATATACTCAGCGATCAGCCGCATCAGCTCTGCATATTCATCTTCCACTTTCTGCCTTTCAAGCCCCGTGAGCTTCTGCAGGCGCATGTCCAGAATAGCCTTTGCCTGTATCTCATCCAGCCCGAAATTAGCTATTAGACCGGACCTTGCTTCCTCCACCGTCCTGGAAGCACGGATGAGAGAAATGACAGCATCCAGATGGTCAAGTGCTATTTTCAGGCCTCGCAGTATATGAGCACGCTCCTCAGCTTTCTTTAACTGGAACTGAGTGCGCTTCTGGATGATATCCATCCTGTGTTCCAGATAGATCTGTATGATACGTTTAAGATCAAGTTCCAGAGGCACATTGTCCACCAATGCCAGATTGATGATACCGAATGTGGTCTGCATCTGCGTATGCTTATACAGCTGGTTAAGCACCACGTTCGGATCAATACCTCTACTGATCTCTATAACAACTCTAATACCATCACGGTCAGACTCATCCCTCAGATCAGAGATACCTACGATCTTTTTCTCCCTGACAAGCAATGCGATATCTTCGATGAGCTTGGACTTGTTTACCTGATAGGGTATCTCAGTTACGATAATAGCGTTCTTGTCTTTTCTTATTTCTTCTATGTTAGCTACAGCCCGCAGCTGTATCCTGCCTCTGCCGGTCTCATAGGCTTCCCGTATGCCATGCATGCCCAGGATGGTTCCGCCGGTTGGAAAATCAGGACCCTTGAGCACTGTCATCAGGTCATGTATGGTGGAAGAAGGTTTGTCGATAAGCATGAGAGTTGCATCCACTACTTCTCCCAGGTTATGGGGGGCCATGTTGGTGGCCATACCCACTGCAATACCAGTGGAGCCGTTGATCAGCAGGTTTGGAAGTTTTGCCGGCAGCACCGTAGGCTCTTGGAGGGAACCATCATAGTTAGGGATCATCAGGACCGTTTCTTTCTCCAGGTCCTGGAGCATTTCATCAGAGACCCTGCTCATGCGCGCCTCTGTGTAACGCATGGCCGCAGCAGAGTCACCATCAATGGAACCGAAGTTACCCTGACCGTCTATCAAAGGATAACGCAGGGAGAACTCCTGCACCATCCTTACAATACTTTCATACACCGCAGAATCACCGTGGGGGTGATATTTACCCAGCACGTCTCCCACTACACGTGCAGACTTCTTGTACGGTTTATCGTGGGTGATACCTGCTTCATACATGGAGTAAAGAATTCGTCTGTGCACAGGCTTCAAGCCGTCCCTTGCATCCGGCAGGGCACGTCCTACGATCACGCTCATGGCATAATCGATGTAGGAGTTCTTCATCTCGTCCTCTATAAGGACAGGAACTACCTTCTCACCGGTCTCTGTAGGCTGGACACCCAGAGGATTTTCTTCCATTCCATTATTTTCTTTATTGTCATCTGCCATCTACCACACCTCAGATATCCAGGTTAGTGACCTGTTTGGCATTCCTCATGATGAAATTCTTACGGGGCTCTACCTCATCGCCCATCAGGATGGAGAACATCTCATCCGCAGCCACTGCATCTTCCAGGGTGACCTGCAGTATGGTCCTTGTCTCAGGGTTCATTGTGGTCTCCCACAACTGTCCCGGGTTCATTTCTCCCAGACCCTTGTAACGCTGTATGTTCACACCTTTATCTCCTATTTCCTGAAGTTTGGCATTGAGTTCCCTGTCAGAGTACACATAATGCTCTGCCTGACCTTTTTTGATACGATAGAGAGGAGGCTGGGCTATATACACATAGCCTTCATCGATAAGAGGCCGCATGTACCTGAAGAACAATGTAAGTATAAGAGTTCTTATGTGAGCACCATCCACATCGGCATCGGTCATAATAATGACCCTGTGATACCTTGCCCTGCTGATATCATAATCATCTCCGATGCCCGTTCCCATGGCAGTTATGAGAGATAGCACCTCATTGTTCTTGAGTATCTTGGAGAGCCTTGATTTTTCCACATTAAGGATCTTACCACGGAATGGCAGGATGGCCTGAAAACGCCTGTCACGGCCCTGTTTGGCAGATCCTCCTGCAGAGTCACCCTCCACCAGGTACAGCTCACATTGGGATGCATCTTTTTCGGAACAGTCCGCAAGTTTACCTGGAAGAGTGCTTATATCAAGAGCATTTTTCCGTCTTGTCAGTTCCCTTGCCTTTTTGGCCGCTTCCCTGGCACGCTGGGCATCCAGTGCTTTCTGAAGGACCAAGTTTGCGATCTTGGGATTCTCTTCCATGAACTCAGCAAGCCCGTCAGAAACCATGGATTCGACAATACCTTTGACATCACTATTACCAAGTTTTGTCTTGGTCTGCCCTTCGAACTGGGGATCGGTGAGTTTCACATTGATTATAGCGGTCAGACCTTCCCTTATATCCTCACCGGAAAGTTTATCGTCACCTTTGGCAAGGTTGTTCTTCTTGATGTAATCATTGGCGACCCTCGTGAGAGCTGCCTTGAATCCTACAAGATGCGTGCCGCCCTCATGCGTATTTATGTTGTTCGCAAAGGAGTACACCGACTCATTATAACTGTCAGTGTACTGCATGGCTATCTCAACTATGGTTCCTTCCTTTTCCCGCTCAAAGTATATGACGTCCTTGTGAAGCGTATTGCGTTTCTGGTTGAGATGTTCAACAAAGGATATGATCCCTCCTTCGTACTGGAAAACATCCTTCTGTTCCTCGTGTGCTCGCTTGTCCGAGATAGTGATCTTCAATCCTTTGTTAAGGAATGCAAGTTCCCTCAGACGGCTTACAAGGGTCTCGTAGCTGAAAACAGTGGTTTCCAGGATTGAGGCATCTGGCTTGAAGGTTACCGTCGTCCCGGAACCTTCTGCATTTCCAACTAACTGGACTGCGGCAGTGGGTATGCCTCTTGCATAACGCTGGTAGTACAGATCTCCATTACGTTTTACATAGACGTCCATCCATTCTGATAAGGCGTTCACCACTGAAACACCTACTCCGTGAAGGCCACCGGAAACCTTGTATGAACTTTTATCGAACTTACCACCGGCATGTAGTATGGTCATTACGACCTCAAGAGCGGACTTGTTATACTTGGGGTGATCGTCTACAGGAATACCTCGACCATTATCCTGTACTGTCACAGAACCATCCGTGTTGATAGTAACATCTATCTGGGAACAAAAACCTGCCAGCGCTTCATCTATACTGTTGTCCACCACTTCGTATACCAGGTGATGCAGACCTCTGCTGTCAACACTGCCTATATACATACTGGGACGTTTGCGCACAGCCTCCAGGCCCTCAAGTACCTGAATATGCGTGGCATCATAAGTTTCTTTTTTGTCCATGTATTGATCTCCGTGAAATCTGATGAATTAATAAATTGAATTGTGCTTAAAACCCATGGTCTTAGAATGCCCGGAAATGAAGGTAAAATTGCTGTTGTATACCTACTGATACATTTTTCTTTTAACTAACGCTGCACTGAATATAGCATTCATTATTCATAAAGGTTTATATAATTATATAGATGGAGCGGCCTATATGCTGTAATTGGGTAGGGAGTTCCGGAACCTTAAGACCCGGCAGTTCAAGGTCTTCCGTGAAAATGGAGTAATTCTCGTACTTTTCCGTTTTTGGGCTGAACCTGGAAAGCTGGACACAACTGCCTTATATTGTATTCGTTGAATTTTGACATACAGTGTTTGAGTATGTGAGTGGAGGAGATATAAATATTTTAAATTATCTTAAAAATAAGGTTAAAAACATGCGTAATGTTGTGGGATCAGGTTTAGTGACGGACTGGAGTACTGCGACCCCCAGCTCTTTTTTAATGAGGTTTTGTGATAATGATAGGTACAATGGTGGTAAATCAGTTTGTCACATAGAGCTTTAATTAAGCTTTATTTTTTAAAGAACCTGTTTAAAAACTTCTCTAACACCCTTTTAATCTTCTCCAAGCTGTTTCTGAAACCAGCTCATTATCTCATCATCAGTTTCTTAGTTATCAGTACCGCATCTGCAGCAGTTTTAGCATAAGCGTCTGCTCCGACGAGGTCGGCGTATTCCTGAGTAACCGAGACACCGCTCACTATTAATTTTGCTCTTTTCTTTTGTTCCGAAGTTTGCAACAGTTCATTTATCTCCATCAGCCCTGTCATGGATAATGTCGTCATGGAGGATGCAATGATGATGTCAGCATTATGTTCGGCTGCGGTTTGAACCATCCTTTCGGCAGGTACATCTTTTCCGAGGTCTATAACTGTAAAGCCTTCTACACGCAACATGCTCGCAGCTATTTTTTTGCCCAGATCGTGTATGTCATTTTTAACAGCACCCATGATTATGGTTCCTTTATGCTCATGTACCATTTCTGTTCCTGCAGCTTCTTCAAGGATCATTTCGGTAACATTTTCCATAATATTCGAGGATAAAATGAACTGCGCAAGGAAATATTCCTTTTCATCGAACTTCCTGCCGATCTCCACCATGGCTTCTGCCAGTTTGTTTAGAAGCTTTCTAGGCTCATATTTGTTATCCATCCATTCTCTGGCAGTTTCCATGACCTTCTTTTCATTGACCTGCACAAGAGCATCATATCCTAAGGCCAGGAGTTTATCTTCGTTCAACATGTTTCCTATCCTGATGGAAACAGGAGATAGATAAATAGTTTTTGATACAGCTTTTCCGATTAGATATATAACAGGCTTCAAAATTCATTTTGCTATCATTTCACCAAAGATCTACTTAGCAAAATCATTACCCATCCAGCCTTCTTTATTCATCTGTTAAGGCAAAAAACAAGACTAAGAGTAGTTTTGAAACCAGCTCAGCATATATACTCTTGCTTTTGTTTATGAGAACATTTATTCTGTAAAAAGCATCTTGTATAGTGTAAAATGGGAATTTGACCAAACTTAGTATAATACAGCAATTTTCATGGAAATGTGATCAATTGCATTACAGAAAACATATCTTGAATAGGGCCGGATGTTACTTATTTTTATTTTTCTGGCTGCCCTTCTGCGCTTGCTCAGCTTCACAAATCAATTTTAATATACAAGAAACGCTTATGAATACTTATGCAGTACACAATAGTCCTTGAGGTTGCAGAAGAAGGTGGATACACTGCACGCTGTCTGGAACTTCCGGCAGCGATAAGTGAAGGGGATACAAAAGAGGAAGCTCTGGAAAATATCAAGGAGGCTATCGAGCTGGTACTTGAAGTTACCGAGGAGCAGGCCAGGGTACTTGGCGAGATCGCAAAGGTTGATGTTGCAAGTGCCTGAAATGCCAGTTATCTCCGGCCAGAAGGCTATCAAGGCCTCTGGTGAAACTTGATCTTGTAGTGGTAAGACAAAAGGGCAGTCATGTATTTTTGCAGCGCGGACATGATACAGTAACCGTGCCATTACATGATCCGCTTAAAAAAGGTACTCTGAACAGTATCCTCAAACAAGCCAATGTCCCGCTGGAAGAATTTTTGAAGAATCTGTAGGTTATAGATCTTTACAGGATCTCAAACTCTCTTTTTTTGGTCTGCTGTCTTATTTGACGTGCTGCCCTTCTCCACTTGCTAAGCTTTGCTTCGCAATGCTCGAACCTCAGCCCTCATAATGAGTACGATGCTCAGAATCGGTAGCAGCAAATACATTAAATAGTCCTTTGGAAATGTTTAAAGTGCCGATGGAGGCAAAAACGATCCATCGGGCAAACACAGAATAAAAGCACAAATGCGTCAGCCCGTCAAAACACCCTGACGGGCACACCTCTCTCCAAATTCTCTTCTCAAATTATACAGACCAAATGACCGATTCTAAGTTCATGATTTAATTCATCGAATTTCGGGCTCTATAAAGGTCCTCATTTAATAGAAAATGAAATAATGACATACCTGTCAAGGTTATACTTATTATCAAAATGAGGATTTCTACAGTCCAAAACATTCTGATCATTAAGCATATATTCAACACACACTCGTAAATTTTGGATATAAGATCGGAAGGAGTGCCTTAAGCAACTTGATTTGTAACTTATTGTATGGGATGCATGCATTACACAGCATACAAGGTTTACATAAAATACTTAATTACGTAAAGTTAGATCAAAAAAGAAGGATGGAAAAACAAATAGTTGATTTCTCACTAAATGTTCAACCAATTATAAGATTTAAGCAACTTCGCCAAATGCGAATTTGCTCATTACCTTATTGACCTTTATCGTGACCTCATCGCCAATCTCGGTGTTGGGGACAAAGACAACAAATCCGCTTACTCTTGCGATTCCGTCGCCTTCTCTTGCGATGTCTTCAATTGTCACTTCATAATTCTTTCCAGCTTCTACTGGAGCACTTGACTGCATGTTACTAAACAAATGTTTCACGTCCTGATTGATTCGCTTAAAAAGAAATACAACCATTTAGTTGAAAATAAGAAAAACAGTAAATGTGAAAAATACTATCTAAACCTATAATTCAGCAAATCAGTATCAAACTCTATAAGCACCTCTACATAGGAAGGGTTCTATATATAGTTGTCCCCATAATGCTAGCAAAAAGAGAAAAATGGGTCATTAGTGGTATGCTATGACCTTCATATTGTGTACAGACGGTCGTCACATTTTCCTAAATTGAGCAACAAACTACATAAACTTCTTGGTTTCCATTCCAAATAGCGTTTACCAGTTTCCATGTCGCCCTTTGGGTCCCATGTAATTATCTCCATGAACAACATTTCTTTTCCCCCTTAGTTGAGATCATTTTCGTAATCTCCATATAGTGCTTCTTAAGAACAGCGTATATACTTAGAGTAGCCATTTTCCAAAAATGCTATCATTTGACTTTATATAAAGTAACTGATATTATCAGGATTTATGTTTCATCTTTTATGTTCCATCGTGAAGCCATAGGGATCATTCCCGTTGAAATGGATGGGGATATGAGAAGGAATATTCACTTAGAGAAATTGGATCAGCTATTTCGACCCCGGGGATCTCAGGGAAACTCGGAATTCCCAATTCAATTTATTTTTGTTCACAGGTACGAAATCACATCTGACCATCGCTTCTTTAAGCTGCTTGTTCGTGATAAAGAAACCATCAGGTGATTGTTCAAATAAATTTTTAAGGGCATAACTAGTTAAATTTTTATTTGGTGTCTTTTGTGGGACTATGTTTAACATTATCCAATTATCCAGGGCTTTTTTTTGAACTTCGGGTAATTCGTACTCATTCATTTTACTCACTTCTATCTTCCATGATCCGCCAGTAAAATAACACTGACCTGTACCTTGATGTCCTTTACATGCAAACTGCATTAGTACGCTTATACTATCAGCTTTTCCAAATAGAGGTTTCCATCAGCGATCCTGTTAGAACATCCTTATATTCTGGCCTATGCCCTGTTCCAGAGCTTTCCTGTATACCATGTTGGCAGTGACCATATCCTGCACTGCAAGCCCTGTGGAGTCAAAAACGGTGATCTCGTCGTCCGACTGCCTTCCGGGGCGGATGCCAGCCACTATCTCTCCAAGCTCACAGCAGATGTCCTTCGCAGTGATCATACCCTTTGACAGAGGGACATTCACCTCACCGGAATGGGATGCCTGTACCAAGTCATCTACTACAATTCTAGCACGCAGCAGCAGTCCGGGATCCAGTTCTTCCTTGCCTTTTGCATCGGCTCCAATGGCATTGATATGCGTGCCTTCCTGCACCCATTCAGACATGACAAGCGGTTCCCTAACAGGAGTAGTGGTTACCAGGATATCACAATCGCATACATCCTGTATTTTTTCCTTCTTCAGGAACTCACAGTTCATCACATGGCTCATGTCCTTCTCGAAGTGATCACAGTGTGCCACGTTCCTGCAAAAAAGCTTCACTTCCTGTATGTCCATTACCTTAGAAAGGGCAAGCAACTGAGTACGGGCCTGGTCTCCCACACCTACCATACCCACCACATGCGAATCTTTCCTTGCAAGGTGTTTTGCGGCCACGCCTCCTGCAGCACCTGTGCGCATATCTGTAAGTAAGGTCCCATCCATGATAACCAGCGGCTCACCGGTCTGTGTGGAGTTGAGCACCACTACCCCCATGACTGTGGGCAGTCCCCTCTGCCGGTTATCGGGATGCACGTTCACGATCTTCACGCCGGCGATATCTTCCTCTTCCATATACGCCGGCATGGTGCGCAGATCCCCATTATGCTTTTCAAAAATCAAGTACGATTTGGCAGGCATCTGCACTTTTTTCAGGCCATGCTGTTCGAAACCTTTCTCCACGGCCTCTATTGTGGAAGGCATGTCCAACAAGCTCTGGACATCGGATTGATCAAGCCATAACACATCCATAGGACCATCACTTATATCATTTTATCAGTTTTTTCAGGGCTGTACAGTAGCAATGTCCAGTGACCAAAAAGAAACTTTATTGTACTTTATGCATCTTATCCATATTGATACTCCGGGTTTTTTCTCTGTACTGCCGTAATAATTCCTGGCTCCACTGCAGGGCCCGGGGGTCGAAGCTCATAATGACACGGTGATCGTAGTGGCCGCTTTTATTGAAGAAACACAGAAGTAGGAAACGGTCAGTGGTCACAATGGTGGCCAGGCCAGGGATATCATCGGTTACAAGAACCTCTGTGTTTTCGGAAACGGTCATTATTCTCATCTGTTCTGCATAATCTTTTTGGAACCTCTCCAGAACAGAGGCGGTAAGCACAAGGGACACGTTAATACCCTGCTCGGCAAGTTTTGAGTAAATGGCTGGATATTCCGGATGAAAATAAGCTGTAAAAGCCTCTACAAAACTGGACTTGAAAATGTTTTCCTTGAACTCTCGGGGGAACTCAAAGAGATAATTAAGATCAGGTTCGATGATAAGGTAATTTCCAAGCTCACCGAGTCTTTTCAACAAAGGCCAGGGTATGCCTTTGAGGTCATGAGTAAGCCAGTATTCCTCATTTTCCTCAAAGACCTCTACAATATTTAGGAAAGGTAACATATTTTCAACCATTATTTTACCCATTTCAGAGAGATAATAATGGTCTTCCTCCTGGATCACAAGACCACATTCTTTTAATTTCTTTATCTGTGGGATAATAGCCGTAGAGGTCACATTAAGGGCTGTTTTGATCTCGTTGCGATCTTTTCCTCCTTCTATAAGCAGAAGTAAAAGGTTCTTTCTCTTTTCCGAGTTCAGCATGGTATCGATCAGAGAAGTTTTCATTTATCCCTCACAATTCTCCTCTATATGTCTGTTCTTCTAGGTATAGATGCGGCATGGAACAAAAAGCAGCTCTTTTGTTTACCCACTTCCTTTCAAGGAAGCTTTTTTCTGGTTGATCTCTTTCTCCACACTGTGCCTGTACAGGGTCATCTCAATGTTGGAGCGCAGGTCATTGGCTTTGAAAGGCTTTACAATATAACCATAGGGCTCTGTTATCTTTGCCCTTTCCAGCACCTTATCATCTGAATAAGCTGTGAGATAGATGACCGGAATATCAAACCGCTTCCGTATTTCTTCTGCAGCTTCTACTCCATCCATATCTCCTTTAAGCATTATATCCATAAGGATGAGGTCCGGTAAAATGATCTCAGCCATCTTGACAGCCTCTTCGCCAGTGGTTGCAATGGCAGGAATTGCATAACCAAAACTCTTCAGTTTCTTCTTGATATTAAGTGCAATTATATTTTCATCCTCTACTATCAATATTTTGACTTCATCCACATATCTCACCCTTTTTGATCTATTTGAAAGTAATTCTAAATCTGGTCCCCTCAGTTCTTTCAAGTTCAATGGTCCCATCGATCTGGTCGACCAGTGTGGTCACAAGCTGCAGTCCCAAAGATTCTGTTTCCCTGAAATTGACATCTTCAGGGAAACCTGCACCATTGTCACCTACCACAAGTGTGAACTTTTCTCCGTCAAAGCTCAGATCAATGAGGATATCGCCTTTATCTCCCGATTTGAAAGCATGTTTTAAAGAATTGGAAACCAACTCATTAACTATCATACCCAGAGGTATGGCTACATCCATATCTAAAAAAACAGCATCTATGTGCACTTTGACATTGATCTTTCCATCATCTAGTATATAGGAGCGGGACAGGTCATTGACAAGTTTGATGATGTAATCCGAAAAATCAATGCTTTCCATATCCTCTGACCTATATAGTTCTTCATGCACTAAAGCCATGGATATTACCCTGTTCTGGCTGTTCCTGAAAGCTTCGATGACCCGATGATCATGGAACTTATCGGATTCCAGATCAAGCAGGCTTGAGATCACCTGAAGGTTGTTCTTGATACGGTGATGTATCTCCTTCTTGCGGATCTGCTCTATCTGCCTGCGTTCTTCCATCATGAGGCCAAGGGTCTCGCGTGTCCTGTCAATGCCTTCCGTTAAGATCCTGAAATCTCCTTCTCCGTGTACATGTATTTCGCGTGAGAAATCATTGTTCTGCACAGCGGTCAGTACGGAGTTCGAATCCTTGATCATTGTGTCCAGGGATTCGGCAAAATCATCCAGGGTATCTGCAAGTTGTTTGAACTCTCCCTGAACATCCAGTTTAGACCTGGTTTCAAGCTCTCCCTTAGCAAGTGCATTTGTAACCCTTATAGTATCTCTAACAGGTGTTATGACAGCATCCAGGATCTCGTTGAGGCCATGTGGTATTTCTCTGAAATCGATCTCCACATCATTGCTTGCTCTTGTGTCAAGCTTGCCTTTAACGGCATCGTCAGAGATCTTTTTGAAGCCAGCTACTATCTGTTTGATGGGGCTTGTAACTGAAAGGGCTATAAGATATGCTATTGCAGCCATGAAGATAACAGCTGCCATGGAAATGAACAACAGTTTTGTTCTCAGGGTCATTACTCCGGCGAAGATCTCATCCTTTGGTACCACCAGTACAAAAGAGAAATTTCCTGTCCTTATAGGCTCATAGAACATTACTACCTTTTTACCTGTGATCTGATCGATAGTTTCCACATGTCCGCTTTTACCCTGTTTGATGTCATCAGCAGCATGTGAGAAATCATCTATGCCAAAATCATACAGTGTTTGGTTGCCTATCCATTGCTTGTTATATGGATGGGATAGAAGCATGCCTGAATTACTGGTCATGAAAGCATAACCAGTATCAAAGGCTTTGACATTGCTCAGGACATCATCAAGATAGTATAATGAAACATCAACACCACCAATACCTATGAAAGTCCCGTTTTTCATTATGGGAGAAGCATAGCTTACTATGAACACACCTTCATAGTAATAAGGTTCAGTGAGTACATCGGTCTCTAACTTTTTTGGCAGCTGATAATAATCAGACGTATCGTAATAAAGAAGTGGATCAAGCTCAATCGTACCATTCATTTTGTTCCAGTACGGTATGAACCGACCGGTAACATCGTGTCCATAAGCATTTACATACAGTTCATCGTTACTATCAAAAGCATTGGGCTCGTATGCCACATATGTGCCCAGCAATGTAGGGTGGGTGACCAATATAGCATTAAGCATATTGTTCACTTCATCCCTGTCAGAAGAATCATAATTGCTCATGGAAGTAGCTATTGTTTTTCCAATTGCCTGGTTAGCTTTCATATCTCCGTTGAACTCATTGGCATAACTTCTAGCCATTTCAATAGCCTGCTGATAGGCAAGTGCCTCTTCCTGCGTGGTAACCGTGGAAATTATCATCGCGGTTGTGCTGGCAAGCACTAGCAGTACGCCCATAACCATATAAAAGATCAATTTTACCTTTAGGGAAACATTTTTCCATCTCATAGAATGTAACACCTTTTGCTGCCATATCTGCTATACAAAATTCTACAGTATTGCAAATACTTAAGGTATTGAATATCTCATGTAACAACCTAAGTAAGTACCTTTGTTTTATTCTTATAATAAACTACACTTAAGTTTACAATAGCATTGTAATATTACAATGTTATTACAATGTATGTTTGCTAAGCGAGTATTATAACGGACATTAAACATTGTAGTTGAGAAAACAAATTGTTCTGAATTTATGATATATAGCGCCTCTTCCAATAAATAAATCCTAGCCTGATGATCATGCTACCAACCCTCTAATTAGCTGGGTTGAGTTAAATGAGGAGGTTAATATGAGCAAAGAAGAAATGTTCAAGGAACTCGCAGATGCGATCATTTCCTGTAAAAAGGATGTCGTGGTCGCT
>NZ_MVQX01000067.1 GCF_002067275.1 Methanomethylovorans sp. PtaU1.Bin093
CTCTGTTCTGTTTGTAAATATTTATTCCATACCCATGCCGCCCATTCCTGGTGGCATGTTGGGTACCATGTCTGCGCCAGATGGACCTGCAGGTGCACGGGTCGAAGCGATGATGTCATCGATTCTGAGGATCATCACAGCAGACTCTGCAGCTGCATTAATCGCCTGGGTCTTGACCCTGAGAGGCTCCACAACGCCAGCCTGCCACATGTCAATGATATCACCGGTGTACACATTAAGTCCTGCGGTCTTTGATCCCTTTTCATGGTGAGCACGCAGCTCCATGAGCTTATCTATCGGATCAAGTCCTGCGTTCTCGGCAAGTGTCCTTGGGATGATCTCAAGTGCCTCTGAGAATGCCTTAACTGCAAGCTGCTCCCTGCCACTGAGAGTTGCTGCATACTCATAAAGCCTCAGCGCGAGCTCTACCTCAGGTGAACCGCCGCCAGCTACCAGTTTCTCATCTTCTATAGCAACTCCGACCACTCTCAGTGCGTCGTGCAATGCTCTTTCGATGTTGTCTATGACATGCTCGGTACCGCCGCGCAGCAGAATGGATACTGCCTTTGGGTTCTCGCAACCAGTGACAAAGGTCATCTCGTCGCCGCCGACCTTCTTCTCTTCTACAAGTTCGGCTTTACCCAGGTCTGTAGCTGTGATCTCGTCAATGTTGGTGATGAGCCTGCCGCCTGTTGCCCTTGCAAGCTTCTGCATGTCGCTCTTCTTAACACGTCTTACTGCGAAGATACCGCTCTTGGCCAGGAAGTGCTGGGCCATGTCGTCGATACCCTTCTGACAGAACACTACATTTGCCCCGCTTGCCACGATCTTCTCGACAATGCTCCTGATCATCTTCTCTTCCTGGTCAAGGAAGGACTGTAACTGCTCAGGGGATGTGATCGAGATCTCTGCGTCAACTTCGGTTTCCTTAAGCTCGATGGCTGTGTTGATAAGAGCTATCTTTGCGTTTGCAACTTTCTTAGGCATGTTGCTGTGTACACGCTCTTTGTCAATGATCATACCGGTGATGAGCTCGGAGTCCTCGATACGTGCTCCTACCTTCTTCTCAACGCTGATGTTGTCCATCTCGACCTTGTTCTGGCCATCGATATCAACAATGCTCTTAATAGCAGATACTGCGATCCTGGAAAGTACGTCCTTGGTAGCTTCTGCTCCTTTTCCGGTCATCGCTGTTCCGGCGATGTTCAGGAGAATGTCCTCATCATCGATAGTGACCTTCTTTGCAAGGGTCTGAAGGATCTCTCCGGCTTTTTCTGAAGCGATCCTGTATCCGGAAGCTATGATGGTTGGGTGAACGTCCTGTTCGATAAGCTCTTCTGCCTTTTTCAGCAGCTCGCCAGCAATAACCGCTGCGGTGGTGGTGCCATCGCCCACTTCATCGTCCTGGGTCTTGGAAACCTCGACGATCATTTTTGCAGCCGGGTGCTCGATATCCATCTCTTTAAGGATGGTGGCGCCGTCATTGGTAATAACAACGTCTCCGAGACTGTCCACCAGCATTTTGTCCATGCCTTTTGGTCCCAAGGTGGTTCTCACTGCCTCTGCAACTGCCTTTGCGGCCATAATGTTGTTGCTCTGAGCTTCTCTGCCTTTTGTTCTCTGGCTTCCTTCTCTTAAGATGAAAATCGGCTGTCCAGCCATCTGTCCTGCCATTTATTTTATCCTCCTTTAATAGTGTAATAAGGGATTAGATCTATCAGACGTTTTTTAATGATTGTAGTTCTATATAACCATTACGCATGAATGGAACCAAGCACCTTTTGAAAAAAATGTGGTGATATAGCAGGGTGACATCGAAAACACTATTGTCCCCTGCATTGAAAAGAAAAGAGATCTTCACTTGACTATAGATTTCGGAGAGCGCCTTATGAATCTCCGCTTTGCGCCTGATGCCATATACCTCTGTGCAGGGCCGGGGTGCGCCTTAGCTTCCTCTGCCTTCTTTACCTTTATGGTCCTACCTTTTCTTCCTTTGACCTTTGCCCATACTATACTGCCTGTTTTACCCATAATGAATCCTCATGTAGTATTTGAATGTCGATAATGTAATCATAAGTAAGTTTAGCATTAGAGGTGATGCTCATAATTAAACTTTACGGAAATATCTCTCTTTTTTCATTTTGTTCTCAGGATATACTCAGAACACACTGAAGATAGACTTAATAACATGCCGGTTAAAATGGTGATCATTATCAATGGAGTTGTTCATTGTAGCCAGACCATCTATAGAAGAAGAAATACTTTACGCACGAAAAGAGCTGCATGACCTGCTGGACTTTCCCATGGAAAAGCTCTGTGAGATCATCAAAGAAGTGGGCTTTGAGTGCGACATGTGTGCAAAATGCTGTACCAGTGAGTTCAATGATCATATTTTCATGCTTGATAGGGAAGTACCGCGTATCAGGACTATATCATCCGATGTTTTGAAGCCTGCACCATATTTTGAATTTTGCGATAATAACGGAACCTTCTATGTTTCAGGTTATGCCTTGCGCACCAAAGAAGATGGTTCGTGTATGTTCCTTGAAGGGGGAAGGTGTAGTATCTATGAAGACAGGCCTATGATATGTAAGCTGTATCCATATATGCTACACCGGGAAGCAGATGACAGCGGGAAAATGGACTGGAGACAGATCAGCGGCCTGAACGAACATGGATGCTACCATTCAGAGATAACCGATGAGGAATGCAGCAGGATAGCCACATTCACCAAAGAGTACGAAACAGCATACCTTAAACATCAGATCTGGTTTCTGGAAACGGTCAGTGAACATTTCAAGAAACACCACCTGAAACACGTCCAGAGCATCTATGACCGCATGATGCGAAAGCTGAGCAAAGGTGAAGAAGTGAAGGTCATGGTATTTTGTAATGGGAAGTTCGAAGAGCATCTGCGTTAAAAACTACAATGCCTGGTCCATCACAGATATTCACTCCCATGAACCTGTTATCTTGCCGTTCAGAGCAAGCTTACCAAGCTCACTGTTGACCTTCTCGCTGACCTTGCTTGGAGACACATGAGCGTAAGGTGTTCCGGGCAAAGGTTCAAGATAATGTGCCCGCACTTCACCGCCCTTGATACATATCCACTTTATGAGTTCAAGGCTCATCTCCTGCTCTTCTTCGGTTTCATCGGGGAAACCCAGAATAAAGTCAACAGTAGGTGTGATACCATGTTCAAAACAACGTTCAACGGCTATTTCCACTTCCCTTACAGTGTGTCCCCTGCGAATTTCCCTGAGAACACGTTCACTGCCGGACTGTGCGCCAAGACTGATCCTGTCATTGGTACAATACTTGTTCACCATTTCCAGAGATCCATCCGTCACGAACTCTGGTCTCACTTCCGAAGGAAAAGTACCGAAATAAATGTCCTTGTTCCCGATCTCATACAAAGCCCCCAGCAGCTTTTCCACCTTATCGAAACGCGGGTGTATACCATCGCTTCCGTAGGCGAACGAATTGGATGAAACGAACCTAAGGTCCTTATAGTGCTGAGCATATCTCACTATGGAATCTATACTGCGGTGTCTTACCTTACTGCCGAACATCTGCGGGATCTGGCAGTATTTACATTTCCAGGGACATCCCCTGCTTATTTCAATCGGAGCCTTGATAAGATGAGGATCAAAACATGGGTAGTCATCCAGCTCTATGGGCTCCCTTTTTGGAGTGTAGATAATTTTCCCCTCATTATCCTTGTAGGCAATACCTTTGACACTGCTCACATCCCCGCCTTCCTGCAGCACCTTTACAAGTTCAGGAAGAGTCGCCTCTCCTTCACCAATGACCACATAATCAAAATATCGTAAAGTGCCTTCCGGATCCCCTGACGGATGAGGGCCCCCAGCTATGTAAATGGAATTTGTGGTTGCATTCTGCACTTCCCTGAACACGCTCGCTGCCTGCCTTGTCACCAGACTGTATATCATTATGCCATCGGCAGGGGCTTTAACTCTATGTATGCTGGGCAGCAATGGCGCAAGCGCAGCAAGGCTGAAGGCGTTCTTTCGTTTCCACCTCAAACAAATATCCATTAGTACACCACTTTTCTACTACGTTTTTTCATCATTGCATCTATTATCCTTCAGGCACTTCCACATACCCTTCACTGCTATTTACTTTTATGAACATGCCATTGCTTAGGAAGGAATAAGGATCGTTTTCCAGCCTGTCCACCAGCGGTATGGCAGAAATGATGGCACCCACAGCAACTATGGGCTCGGATTCCAGGTTTATCATGGCTGCAGGAGCAGCACCGTTCTTGAAGAGCTGATATATTACATAGGAACCCACAGTGGAGCCCTTTCCATGAGGAAAGACCAGAACCTTGTCCTTTATCGACTGTCCAAAAAGTTCATGGTTCGCATCCACCACCTTGCCGGTCTTAGGATCTACATTACCCAGAAAAGAGATGGGATCGTGTGTGATCAGCACTTGCCCCTCTGCACAGCCCCTGGAGATGGTTCGGCATTTGACCTTCATTCCTTCACCGCCTCCCTGATGCATTTATAAATGTCAGCAAAAAGGGTGGGAACTCCGCACATTCCGGGCACGTATGCCAGGGCTTTGCCGGAATTCACCATCATGGTCTTATATCTTTCAGTTGCCGGCGATACCACCATACAGGTATCGCAGACCACTTTTGCCCCGCTCTTCTCAATGGATCGCACAAGTTCGGGATGTTTATTCGCAACTTCCCTGGAAGTGCAGATCCATACTTCCTTATTGACGGTCCTGCCTTCAAGGGATCCCGCTATTAGGGAAAGTTCAGCCGGGGAACAATGCGGACAGCCGATGGTTATGATATCCAGGTCATTGATATCGGGTTTTGTTCTATCGTATATCTCTCTGATCTGACTTTTCTCAATGACTATGTCCTCTTTCGGCATTGCAAATTTGTTCTTCCTTGCTTCAGGGGTAACGCCTTCCACATGGTACAGAGCAACAGCACCGGAAGCGGCCATGGCAGCACCCAGTGATTTCAGCTCTTCATTATCAGGCTTTCCTTTCAGAGTGAACAAAGGTACTCCGCTGCCCACCATTTTTCCTATTATATACCCAAGGGCACCGTAGTCAGAGCCCTCCAGTTCGCACTCCACTGTAACCGATACTGTAGGCTTGCGCATCTCATCAAGATGATAGCCATAGTTAGCAGTCTTACCCACAAGGGCGGCCGAGAGAGCTGATGGACCACCTTCACGGTTGGTCCTTGCTCCGATGACGGAATTTGCGTATGAGACTGCAGAGGATTCGCTCCAGGCAAGATGGTCCCCGTAAGTGGCACTGAACCCTTCCAGATAATAGGGAGTACACGTGCATTTAGCACTGATCCCCAGTTTTTCGTATGCTTCGATGATCAGCTGTTGCTTATGCGCAAATTCGGGGTCTATACGCATTTTCTTCCAGTCCTGCAGGTCCATGCCTGCGGGATTGAGTATGGAAGGGATCCTTACTTTGCCATGCAGGTCCGATATCCATTCCAGACCTGCATCACCTATGGTCTTGTATGAAACCCCGGCTATCTGGGCGCTCTTGACGGGGATGAGCCTGTCAGCACCGTAGATATCACCCAGAGCAACGAGTATCTCAATAGCTTTCCGGAGTGTTTCGCCTTCTTCACCGTCGAGCATTGCCTGTTCTTCTTTTGTAAGATACATCGTCCACCTACTCGGGCATCTTCGCCCTTTCGAACATTTCCGCCTGTTTCAGGACTTTGGTAGCATCTATGCCTATTTTGGTCGTAGTGCCGTCAGGTGCACCCCGCGGGTCAAGGGAACTACCCCTCACATTGGGAATGATCATTACATCCATATCGCCCTTCACGCGGGTCGCAATGGCGAATTCCACGTCCTTCGGATCGAAAATATCGATGTCCTCGTCCACTACCACCACATGCTTGAGGCTTGTGTGGCTTGCAAAGGCAGCCATGATAGCGTTCTTCCCGTCTCCCTCGGTCTGTTTCTCGATCTGCACCACTGCATGCAGATAACAGCATCCGCCTTCTGTGAGCACCACGTTCTTCACAGTGGTCACCTCGCTGACCGCCCTGTAGATCTTCGGTTCGTATGGCACACCCATCATAAGCAGGTGTTCCGGTCCTGCTGGGAGGATGCCGTGATAGATGGGGTCTTTCCTGTGCATTATCCTGGTAATGTGGATCACAGGTTCAGGACGGATCTCATCATAGGTGCCGGTGATATCGACGAATGGCCCTTCCGGCACACGCTCTACCGGATCGATGTACCCTTCCAGTATTATCTCAGCATGCGGGACCTTTACGCCATTGCTGCATGCGAACAATTCCACCGGGGAACCTCTCAGAGCTGCTGCATAGTGGAATTCTTTACCCACAGGCACGCGGGTGGTCGATGCGAACGTTATTACCGGGTCTGCACCGATGACGATCGCTATGGGCAGTTTATCTACCTTTGAAGCAGCCTTTTTGTGCAATAAATAAGTATGTCGCGGAGGCACCAGCCTTGCAGCCAGCTTGTCCTTTCCAAGCACCATCAGGCGGTGAATGGATGCATTCATGGAGCCTTCGTATTCACTGACCACGATACCCGCAGTGATATACAGGCCACCGTCCTTTGCAAAATGTTTCATTATAGGGAGGCTGTACAGGTCAACCTCCTCATCCACAATTTCCATTGTGGGTGACTCAGAAACTATTACAACTTCCCCTTCCGGCTGCACCTCGGAGAGCCTTTGAATGATCATATCCCGGGGCACTCCGAACATGACCGCAAGCTCATCCCGCGTACCCAAAAGGTTCATGATCGCTTTCTTGCCCTCGATATCATGGAAAAGCACAGGCCCCTGTGTCTTTTTTGCTATCCTCGGAGCTTCGAACTCCCTTGAAACACTCTGCCTGATCTCTGTGATCTTGCCACTGCTTCTTAGCTGCTCTATAAAATCTCTCATCGTATCTGGTTATTACATGCTCGGAGGGATACATACATTTTTCGTGTAAACAAAGAAAATAACGTGCCTATCTCTCCAATTTCAACTAACAAAAACTCTTCATTTTCATTCAAAAATAGGAGCTGGGCCCACATCATCAAGACATGGGCCAACAATAAAATTCATTCCTCACGTTGCTTCTAACATAGCTTAAAATTAAATTCCGGAACTGGTCCCAAACTCTTGGTCGATTCTGCCCCTGTTATCCTCTCATCTGCGCTTTTGAGGATGCTGGCGATCATTTCCTGATAAGACATGTTCGCCAATGCTGCCATTTTAGCCAGGTGGCCGTCCCAGCACCATCCTGGGTTGGGATTCACTTCCAGCAATTTCGGATTACCGGCTGCATCCATTCTCCAGTCAAGACGCGTGTAATCCCTGCATTCCAGCCTTGATATCATTTTCAGGCTGCATTCCAATATGAATTCCTCCATTTCCCTGGGTATATCAGCAGCAATGGAGCGGATCTTCCAGTATGGGGAATCAGGGATCCATTTTGCCTCATACCCGCACATTCGGGGCAATTCAGGAGGAAGTGCGGAATAATCCTCCTCTATGATAGGCAGCACTGTATAGTTCTCAGGAGGATTGCCTATGATGCCTATGCTCAGATCCTTGCCTGTGAGGAACTCTTCGACAAGGATGGGTTTGTCATAACCCAGCCCCTCCCGTATGTCGTAGATCGCTCTCACGACCTCATCGCGGTTGTGACATACACTATGCTGATTGAGGCCGAAACTTGAATCCCCGAAGTTGGGTTTGACTATTACCGGGAATTGCATAGGGACTTCGAACAGAACATCCTCTGCCTTAATGACAATACCTTCGGAAACCGGCACGCCAAGATCCTTGGCAATACCTCTTACCAGAGCTTTATCGTAGCAGAAGGCAAGGCATTGCGGGCCTGAACCTGTGTAAGGTATACCCAATATCTCAAGCAGAGCCGGTACATGCAGTTCTTTCTGCGGATCGTTGGAGTAGCCTTCATCGCAAAGGTTGAAAACGAAATCCACTTTTCCCTTAAGGCGTTGCAGGTCCTGTATCAGGGTGTCGTGGTTGTCCAGGAACCTGAAGGAATATTCCTCTCTTTCCTTAAGAGCCCCTTTCAGCTGGTCGATGGTGTACAGATCGTCATCATCGAAAACACCGCATGGTTTCAGGGAATCTCTCTTGGACGGATCACCGAATACTACCACTACATCCTTTTGCGTTGTATGGACCTTCTTTTTTGGCTCTGTCCATTCCTTGCGCAGTATGGCTGTGATAATTATACGCTTCTCCATCATGCCAAGGTCCTGGTTCCTCTTACTGTTGGACCCAATGGAGTTTACGACCTCAACATCACTGAAACCAGCCATTTTAAGGAGTTCCTGAAGAGATTCCTGAGTGTACAGCCTTTCTGCGTAAAACTGATCTGCAATGACACCCTGTTCATCATTGACTACGACCTCTCTGGAGATCAATTTCTGACCATCGATGGAGAGGGAACGCTCCCTGCATACGAAATTATGTTTATCTATCCACTCCCACGACCTGGGCTGATAATTTGCTTTCAGGTAAGATCCGTCGGTCACGTCCAGCAGGATTTTTCCCCAGGGCTTGAGCACTCTCTTTACTTCATTAAGCACCCTCAGATCCTCTTCTGAAGTTTCAAAATAACCAAAACTATTCCCCAACAGGAACACAGCATCGAAATTGTCGGTCAAATAGGGTGTTTTCCGGGCATCCCCTTCCCTGAACCGTACGTTCAAGCCCTCTCTTTTTGCAGTGCTCTTTGCTTTTTGAATGAGATAATGTGACCTGTCCAGTCCTTCTACGTTCCTGAAACCTCGCCTTGCCACCTCCATGGAGTGACGCCCCTGTCCGCAGCACAGGTCCAGGATCCTGCTATCCTGCGAAAGGTTCAGAACGGAGAGGAACATATCTATCTCTTCCCTGGTTATCTCTGAATCACCTACTACATCAGCATCTGTCTTCAGATAAAGGGAATTGAATATCTTCTTCCACCAGTCAGGATTAACATGTTCTTCAAGACTGGATACGGGCCCAAGACTTTTAGGTTTTGGAGCATACTTCTTTTGGGAGCATATCAAAGTATTTCGATTCATCTGACTTGACCTTCCGGATTTGGAAATGGACTGGGATGTCCACTGGCCAATTATATGTAATTAATAGAATAAAAATAGATTGCTGATTTATTAAGCAAAATACCCCTGTGACTATGCATTAAATTGCTTGAAAAGCATGTTTGTATTAACAATATATGTATCTACATTTAATTTATACATCATAGTATTTTAAATAATATAAGTTGCAATTTTAATACATGACAACCCCAATGGCAAAAATAAGCCAGCAAACAAGAATGATCGAATCAGCAAAAAAAGAACTGATATCTGTCAAAGGTGTCTGCAGAGTAATATCTCTTGATACAGCAGACTTAGAAAATATAAGAAAACTTGAAATACTGGATGAACAGAACGGTTGCAGGGTGATCGGCAGAAAACACAATGCCGGAATAAGAAGAGCGCTGTGTTCTGATGTGGTCCTGTCTCTGATGGTAAACAAAGAATACGATTGGCCGATAAATACCATAAAACTGTACCATAAAGGAAAAATGATAGGTGAGGATATACAAGACCATAACACGATAAATGACTTCAGTGAACATGCTGATCCATTTATCATGGGAAATATCGTTTTCTATGACAAAGAATCCGTAAGAAATAGCAATATAGATGACCCTATCTGCATGTTTATCACAGCACAGCCGTGCCCTCGATTAGATGCTCTTGGTGGCATCTCTGATGCTGTCATGGCAATACCTTCGCGCTATACGCACGAATATCTTCAATTAAAGATATGCGGGGATCAGAAACAAATGCTGGGAAGTTTCCTGGTAGGATTCAACATAGATAAAAGAGCTTCTGCTCCTTTTTCAATCGACGATGACCAGATCAGCATGAGCATAAAAGATAGGAAGTGCCAGCTTCCCCTCTAGTTCCCGTCAGGCTGGCAACTTCACTTCAGGTTCATCGGGAAGGTTCGATTTTTATGGAGTACTCAAAGCTCTCCGTGTTATGCGGCATTACTGACAGGGTCCACTGACCTGCAGATACCTGTACTGTGTAAGTTTCCACATAATTCTGTGAATTGCTCTGATATTCTGGATTGTTCCCGGATGTCTTGAAGACCGGGTAGGAGATGCTCCCTAATGTGACCATGCCGCCATACTGCAGGGCTTCCTGCACCGCTTCGACTTCCTTGTCCTGTGGGTTTATGAGCTTGACCTCAAAATATGGGTCTCTACTGCTGCTTGAGACATACATATCATATATGTATGATCTAAGCTCGATCGTAACTGTTCCATTCCCATTTACCTTGAAGGGGATCTCATAGGGCTTTTCAGGCTGTACCGCCACGTGGAAGTTAAGGGAAACCATTCCTTCATACTCGCGGATGCCCGGATCATCAATGTTCAGGTCTATGTTGCCAGAGAAGTCTCCCTGTGCATCATCAGGCACTTCCAACTTGACATTTACCACAGCAGTCTCTCCCGGCTTTATGCTTGAAGGACCCGATATAATGATGGCATCGGTTCCAAAGGCCTGTCCGTATCCGCCATAGTATGGCATAGATGCTGCAGCGTCCACCGCTACTGAGCTTACATCAGCGACCATTGGGTAGTACATGTTCTCCACAAGCTTGGGGTCTATGGCAATTTCGGAGTCGCCCGTATTCTTCAGCACGATCTCATAGTTGTATACTTTGCCGGCCTCTACCCTGTCGTATATGTATGTTGTAAGGATCTGCACCTGAGGGGGTATCCAGACATCCACGTTCAGCTGTACAGTGCCCGGGAATCCCTGGTACAGTATATCTCCCTCAGGCACGTTTTCCATAAAGGCCAGTGTTGCAGCATAGTTCCCTACCTTCGCATCCTCAGGAATGGATACCTTTACCTCGAACTGTGCCTTTTCTCCTGCCTCAAGGGCCTTCTCTGAAGGAGTTATCGTAACCCAGCTCTCGTCCATGTAACTGTAAGTGTATGGTGTGACTACCAGTCTGGGATGCAGTGTGACTGCAACGTCTTCCTTATTGGTCACGGTAACAGTGAAGTTCTCACTGGTCCCGGGCTGCAACATTGTATAATAGTAGCTGGGATCAACTCTTATCGTATCCATTTCAGTGATCGTTCCGGCGTTGGAAACCGCACCACCTACCGTGGAAGATATAACCTTCTCTGTGATCGCCACCGCAGGCTCGGAAACTGCCGCATCGCCTGCAAATGCTGTTGCTCCTGTCATATAGACAAGAAGCACAGCGATCGATCCGTATATTATTAATTGTGATCTGTTCATGAATTTCACCCTTTTGAACTGACAATGCATAATATGGGCGTGCACATATTAAAGAACTTCTTAAACTTCAAAGAAATTCGTAGTTATCACTGAATAAATATGGCTTTAAGGGGTTTAAAATAAGAAATGAACGTGATCAATCGTTTTTATCCTCGCCAGCACGGCTAACTGTGCTTCCTTTACTAAGAAGAAGGTTATAAGCATCCTTTTCCTTATTATAGTTCACAAGCACATTATAAAGCTCCAATATTTCTCCGTACTTAGCCCTTTTAATAAGGCTATTGTCCTCAGTGACATTATGCCATGGAAATACTGCATATACAGCTTTTCTGGATGTGCCGTCACACACCTTGTAAAGACTGTACTTCTCATCTCCCAGGTCACCTGACATAAGAGAACACACTACATTGATGCGCTTGTCTTTGTGCGTGCCCATTTTGGAGAAACGCGCAAACCGTGCCTTTGGAGGAACTCTGTAGCACTCTTTGGTGAGGCCGTCCTTTCTCACTATAAAATAAGAATACTTAAGGTCTGTATTGATATAGCGGTACGGTTCATCACACTCTGCAAGCTTGCGCATCAGGAGTGTTGGATTGATGTCCTGCTTTTGCTCGAAGCTCCAGCACTCTTCAAGGCTGCAGCCTGAACCCCATATAAAGGAACATGGGGCGTATATACCAAGGCCAGCCTCTTTGAGCGCAACGCTCAGCCTGCGCAGCTCCACCGAGTTTGCCCTGTCCGCGGGCTCTATTACAAGTATACTGCCATCAGATGCAAGCCTTTGAGCCAGTTTCATCACTATGCCCGCTTTTTGCTCAATGGTGATATCTTTGATCTCATTGAGCACATTCGAGAACACCATAAGGTCGATATTCTCAGGAAGGCTCTCAGGCTTTATTTTACACACATCTGATCTTATAGGCTCGTGCAGAGTTACGGAATCCGGAGCATAGTGTGGAACAAGGGAGTTGAAAGCTTCGATATTCTCATCGTACAGCTCCACACAGTAGATGTCAGCCTTGCGACCTTCCAGTCTTTTATAGAAATCGGCAATAGCCAGAGGCACTGTACCCGGACCGGTGCCCACATCAAGGATCTTCATGCGTGTTTTGAGGATACCGGCCTGAGCCATTTCATATAGCATATGCTGGAACTGTACAAAATACACAGGGAACTGATAAGCAAGGTATCCCAGCACATTGTAGCCTTTTTCATAAGAGATCTTCCGGGAACTGCCTTCTTTCCAGTATACATTCTTCTGACCCACAACAGCTTTTCTTATCCTTTCCAGGACAACCGGGTCATCCCAGGCCTTTGCGGTCTTCTTGCTGATGTATTGCTCGATAACTGTCTGCAGTTTCGCTGAAACTACTGCAGACCTGAGGAAAAGCTCAGTTTTCTTTACTTCTTCTTCGGTTAGTTGCATTACAGTTGCAGGAGTAGACAGCCTTATCCTGAAATCAGCACCATCCGGACAGGCATCAATGTCCAGCTCGTACAGAAATGGCTTAACAGCATCATAGATCTGTTCAACGGACATGTCACTTGTAATGTAATTCTGTATCTCCGACAGCATGAACTCAGGTTTCATATGGGAGACATACTTAAGAGTGGAAATTATTTCCTTTTCACTATCCTTCATTGATATGAGGGACGGCGGGAAGGCTCATAAATGTACTGATTCATATGCCGTTAAGTATGCCACCTATGGACAAAGGAACATAAGCTTTCAAAATTAAACATTATTGATCGATCCTATAGGTTTGCATGCTTGCCACTCCATCTCAATGAAATGCCTGAAAATAGAGACCTGTTCCTTGCCGTTGTACCATGTCGCAGTAAGGTTCATGGGAATGTTCTCGTTCTTTATAGTGATGATCAGAAGTTCCTTGTTATCTATCACCAGAATTCCACCCTTCAGCAGATTCTCACTCATCTCTCCCGAGTAGACTCTTACTTCAGCTCCCTGGACTTTTTTATTTACAGCTTGATTTTCGTTAATGGTGATCCGTACCTTCAAACCTTCATCTATCTTCTCCTGAAGTTTCTGTGTGATAATTTCCATGATCGGATAAACATCCATAGCCTTGTCTAATGAGGGGTATGTAGATGCCAGTACTATCTCTTCCCTGGCCGAGTCTAACATCTGGACTATCTTATCAGTAACATTCTTCACGCCGCTGATATTCCATACTGCATCGTCATCTGTAGGGATGTCAGGTGCATTACAGATCTTTTCAAGCTGCTCCAGAGATGTTTTGACAGCCTTTTCATAATTCACCTTCAACCTGTCAATGATCTGGTCTGGAGCTATTGCCTTGTAACGCATGGGTTTAGTGTTCTGGGTATCTATGACTCCCTTTTCCTTAAGCTTGGTGAGCACGCCGTACACAGCGGAGCGGGGGATACCCGACAATGCGTGGATGTCCGCCACAGTTCCACTACCATAGCGTGTAAGTGCTATGAGCACTTTAGCCTCGTAGGTTGTCAGACCCAGTTGTTGAAGTGATTCGATCAAGGTGTTCATAATACCATTTTCACGGGATACACTTATTTCTCATTTGCCTTTGTTTCTTTGTTCTCCAGATATTTCTTGTAATTGTTCTCCTTCTTCTTCCTGGCGATCATATATACTGGAGTACCGATGATACCTACCAGAAGCACAAAGCCAACTGCAACAGAGGCATTCAGGGATTCTGCCGGACCAACATACACAGGTATTTTGAGATTATCCGAATACTGGCTTTTATCTTGTTCATCTTTATATTTTATCTCGCTACTTATAGAATAATCCTTTACTGTTGCATCTTCTGCCACATTTATGTCGAATACTGCGGTCCTTGACTCACCAGGATGCATGTCCCCCAGGTATGCCTGATCGTCCGTGGTGGTGAAAGGATCTACAACACTTATCCTTGCAATACATTCACGTGCTATCTGCTCTCCTGTATTGGTATATGTTACATTGATGGTTTTTTCATCGCCGGCCAGCAGATCAGATTCAACATTCTCTATCCTGAAATACGGTTCTTCTTCAACGACTACTTGAAGGACCATTGTCTGGTTCATATCCTCATACCAGTAGTAAGTATCACCGTAAGGAGGTGTTACCGCAGAATCCTTCTGGGACCTATATGCAACATAAAGCTGCAGATCGTAAGTTCCAGCTTTTGCATTGTCGTAGATCTCTATAGGGAATTCGGCGGGTGAAGAGAGGGATTTTCCGGTATTCAATGAACCCAAAAGTAGAGTGTCCTGTTCTATCTTTATGGGAGCATCGGGGTCAACAAGTGAAAGTGTTGCTGTCATAGAATCTGCTGTCGTTATCGCCCGGTCTGACAGAAGTTCGCTTGACATATATGTGCGGGTGAGTGTTTCACCATACTCCTCTATATCATCTTCTATATCATCTTCGTTGGCCTCGAATCCTGTGATCTGTCCATTGTTCAGTATATTCACATAAAGGATTCCTTCTTCTCCTCTCTCGAACACTTCATCACAAGCGAGGTTTGCTACCAGATGAGGAGAACCATACACATCATAGTAATCGCTTGCAATTTCAGAGACAACATTCTCATCTATACCCGCGGATGCAAACTGCATGCCACCGAGTAATAGGATTGCGATCGAAAGAAACTTTAAATTTCTAAGAGAGATCATATACTCACCTTATCATCTTCTATATACTTTTTTGATGCTTTGCGTCCTGATCTCCACCTATCCAGGTTAACCATAATAGGTGGCAGAACAACAATCGTGCTGAATAACGAAAATGCTACAGCTATTACCGTAACTATCCCAAAACCACGTAGCATTGGGAATGATGATGCCACAAGAGCTGAAAAACCGAATATCACAGTAAAACCTGATGCAAGGATCGCGGGTCCGATTCTGATCGCAGCCGTTTCCATGGCATCAAGTGGCTCCAGTCCCTTGTCACGTTCTTCAAAATAACGCTCCAGCATAAGGATGGTGAACTCTGCCCCTATCCCTATTGCAAGAGCGCCGAGTGTGGCTGTAAGTGGATTGTATTCCATACCTGACAGGTACATCACTCCGCCGAGCCAGCCCGTGACCATCACGATAGGCAGTATTGTTGCCAGGGATTTCATCCAGTCCTTGTAGATCAGTAGCATACCCACAAAGATAATGGCCATTCCCAGGTAACCCATGGCAGTCCTGCCTGATGTAAGGGCACCTATAATGGAAGTTTCTGTTACTTTATTGCCCGTGACAGTGACCGTGACCCCTGGTGGAGGGGCATACCATTGCAGATCATTTTCAACTGCTTCAATTATGTTGGATACCTGTTGTGTTTGCAGGTCTTTCTCAAGTTTAAGATTAAGGACACCAAGGTTCCCACCTTCAATGTACTGGTCAGTAACGACAGAAGACATACTGTCTGTTATAGAGATCACTGTGTCCTTATCAGAAGGTATTGAGCCATAGCCAGAGTATATCAGTGAACCAATGCTGCCAGAGCCCGTTATCTGGTTGTGGCGTTCCTCTTCCAGTTCACCGAAATCGACCATCCACTGTAGCAGTTCCGGGTCCATTATGTCGTCTGCCCTGATCATTATACTTAATTGGTCACTACCTCCCATGACCCTGTTAAGCTTGTTAAGGTCCTGAAGTGCCTGCATGTCCTGAGGCACAAAGTCCTTTGTGTCTGTCTGTACCCCTACATGCTCATCTGCATATAGTCCCGCAATTGCAAAAACAGATGCCAGTGCTATGACGATCATATAATGTCTTGTTGTCAGCAGGGAGACTTTTGCAAGGAACTTTCCAAGAGGGGAGCTATGCTCTGTTGTTGGCTTTACGGTTGTCTGATGTCTGTTAAGTTCCTTTTTAAAATTCTTTTCTGCTTCTTTTTCTAATGATCTTCTATCGAGCCGATATAGCAGAGCTACTAGCACGAACATTGAAACAAGGTAGCATAGGATCACTCCCACAAGACTCATCTTCCCAAAGTCCTGTATCATGGGAACGGGAGAAATGAACAGCGCTATAAAACCTAAAGAAGTTGCAACGACCGCAGTAGCTACTGCAGGGCCAGTGTGCTTTATTGTATCAATTACTGCCTCTTCAGCAGACTCTCCCTTTGCAAGCTCCTCTTCTATCCTATTCTGGAACTGGATCGCATAATCTGCTCCCAGGCCGATAAGGATTGGGAATACTGCCATTGATGCCATGGTCATGGGAATGCTCAGCAAACCCATGGCTCCAAATGTGTAGATCAGGCCCACAAGGATAACCGGTATTGGAAGCAAGGACCACCTGACATGTCTGAAAACGATCTTGAGCCCTATTATCATCAGAATGAAGGCGAGGACCAACATGTTTCCAAGACTTGAGGTCATTTCTTCTGACATTGCTATTATGTATGCCGGCTCACCGGTGGCCACAGCAGTGGTACCTGCTGGAAAGTCAACGATCTCGATCGTTCTTTCGACCTGGGCAAGGACCCTTTTCTTGTTATCCTCATTTATACTTCCAGGCATCTGGACCATTATGAGCGTATGTGTGGTTTCTGGCATGAACTGCTCGACGTAAGCAGATGGCAATTGGTCGATCAGTGTCAGAATGGTGTTATCTTCAGGTATCTCTGAACGGCCCGTTGCAGAATAGGATGCACTTTTGATGAGCGATGCCATGCTCACCACATTCTCTACATCCTTGTCTTGCTCGATTATCATGTCAAAGTTGTTAATAGCCTCCAATATCTCGGACTCTCTGACATCATCAGATTCCACAAGTACAACTATAACCTCACTACCAAAGTTTTGTTTGTATAGGTGGTCATAGTTCTGGTAGATCTCAGAATTTTTTTTAACGAAGGTATCTGTCCCACTTTTCTGTTCTATCAGGCCTGCACCTATGAATGACAATAACATCAAGATAATGGCTGTAGCAAGTATTGTTTTGGGCGATTTTTCTACAAATGCCCCGATGTTCTCAAATATTTGTTTTACAGACATGATATGCTGTTAGTAGTACAATACTAAAAGGATATATAATTTACTATTAACAATAATCAATTAATATAATATAGTAGTCATTTGTGTGCAACAATTTGATCTTTAAAGCTGTCAAAAGGGAAAAAAGCCGGGAAAAAACAATTGATAGAAAAAGTTCGATGATCCTCACTCTGACAGCCTTATATATTCTCATATCACTATCTACTACATCATAAAGTTTGGACCTGACATCGAAGTGATACAATATGGACAGAGATAAGCTTAGCAAACTTCTTCTGAATACATACAGAAATGCGATCTTATCCTGGATGATCCTATTGGCCCTGGTCCTTCTGACCTTCGTGAGCTTTATGGATGGGAGATATACGTGGGGGGTCCTGAGTGCATTCGCTATCTGTATAATACTTCTTCCAGGATCGTTCTTTAAGGATCTATCGATCATGCCTCCATGGTATCTTCTAATGCTGGTCGCATTACCACTGGTTGGAAATGCAATAGACTACCATCTGTTCCCCACTAGTATACCCCATTATGTTTCAGTGGCAACTATTGCATTGCTGGCAGCGGCAGAGATCAACTGGTTCACTTCTGTAAAGATGGACCACAAGTTTGCAATTCTTTTTGTTTTCATTACAACTCTTGCAATATCCGGTCTATGGTACCTTATGCAGTGGTTATTGGACATAAATATTGGAACAAGTTTCATCCTTGATGGCAGATCACAGGAAACTATCAACACTGAGGTCATGTATGAGTTCATGTATGCTACAGTTGCGGGTATTGTCGCTGGTTTGATATTTGGGTGGTATTTTGGACACAAAGGAAGATCTACTCCCAGCGGCATCAGATTTCCCTCAAAGGATGAACAGGACATTCCTGCATACACATCGACCAGACCACCTGAACCTATCCGTAAATTGCTTCGGATCTCGCAAAAAAAACAAGAGCTTGCAACAAGGGTCATGCAGGCCTGCCTGTTGATAATGACGTTCGCTGGGATATATTTGAAGGACACGCATGTGGTACTTAATGCGATCGCAGCATTGGGCATTACTTTTGTGCCAAATGTCCTCACACGTAAATACTACATCTCACTTGATCCCAGCCTGACATTGTGGATCACTCTTGCCGTTTTTCTGGATGCACTTGGGACCTTGTCGTTCTATGAAACGGTCGCAAGATGGGACAACCTGACCCATGCACTTTCTGCAAGTGTCATCGCAGCTGCAGGATATGTGATCATAAGGGCCATTGATATCTACACCGATGATCTTTACATACCTCCCAGATTCATGTTCATCTTCATCCTTCTTTTTGTCCTCGCGGCAGGCGTGATATGGGAGATCCTGGAATTCCTGACGGATGAGATGGTAGTTATGTTTGAGATGAAGGCATTTTTAACACAGCATGGGATCAGTGATACAATGCGGGATATGTTATTCGATCTGCTTGGTGCCCTTGCTGTGGCTGCATGGGGGACTGCTTACCTTTCGGACATATCCCATCGGATCGCAAGAAGAATAGAATCTTTTTCGGCCTCAAGGAATGAAAAGTAATTTCAGACCGGACTTCTATCGAAAGCCTATTCTGACATCCTTATATGCTTCTGAAGCATTACGTGTACCATGGCAAGCTACAAGGTAATGGTAAAGGATGTCATCAGAAAGGCCGATGTCCTGCTTGAGGTGGTAGATGCCCGTTTCCCGGATGAGACCAGGAACAGTGAGGTAGAAGCTGAAATTGTACGTGCCGGAAAACCTTTCATCATAGTCATGAGCAAATGCGATCTCGTGTCTCAGGAATCCCTCGAGAGAACAAAATCCCGTCTGTCGAAGATCGCGCCTACTGTCTTCGTATCCAGCAAAGAGAGGTTCGGCACAACGATGCTCAGGCACAGGATCCTTGAACTTGCCGATATTAAAGACCGGGACATCCTTGTAGGCAGCCTTGGATATCCCAACACCGGGAAATCTTCGGTCATCAATGGCGTGGCAGGGCGACACAGAGCCAGCACTTCCTCCATCTCAGGTCACACAAGAGGAGTACAGCTCGTTAATGCTGGATCGCGCATCAAGTTCATCGATACCCCGGGAGTGATACCTTTTGACGAGCATGACGAATACATGCAGGGGATGCTTGGCATAAAGGACGCCACCCATCTGAAAGACCCCATAGGGGTGGCTTTGAAGATCATAGAGAAAATGTGTGCGGAGAACAAAACTGCCCTGGAAGCCTTCTACAAGGTGACCATCGAGAACCAGGACTCTTACGATGTACTGGAACTCATCGGCAGGCAGACCAACTGCCTGAAAAAGAAAGGCGAGGTAGACGATACGCGGGTAGGCATACGTATAGTGAACGACTGGCAGCGGGGATTGCTGCTGGTGTAGAGAAAAAGGATATTTTAATACTTTAAGCAGATCTCCATATTCCCCATTTTAACTTAAGATGTATTTTCAATATTCATCATTTACATTTCTTCCTTTCCGAAACCGAATTGACCATAATCCACAAGAAAACTTTATCTGTATTGCGTCTCAACGCTTATTTTATCTGCTGCGTAGAGGGGATATCATCAGGAAGGAACTGAAATGGGTACTAATAGCTTTCATTATGCTAGTGATGCTGGGTGTCCTGTTCGGAGAACCGAAGGAACGCCCACCCATATCTGCGGATCAGCTTTCAAACAATACAACTCTGAATGAAAGCACATCTGAAGATCAGGATCTTTTGCCCGAACATATCTCATCTGACGCTCAAAGAGATAACCTTACGGTCCACTTCATAGATGTGGGACAGGGAGACTCCATTCTTGTTGAATATGCCAATGAGACAATGCTGGTCGATGCCGGCGAAAGAGAGAAAGGTGTCAATGTTTCGGCATTCCTCAGGGAACAGGGGATATCCAGCCTTGATTATGTAGTAGCGACCCATCCGCATGCAGACCACATCGGAGGCCTGCTTACAATACTTACTGAATATCCTGTAGGTGAGTTCGTAGACTCGGGATACCCTCACACTACGCAGACATACGAAGATATGCTTACTATCATTGAAAATAAGAGCATTCCTTTCCATGTGGCAAAACGGGGAGAAGCACTGGACTTTGCTCCCGGCATACAGGTACAGGTACTGAACCCGCAGAAGCAGCGCTCTGAAGAGATCAACGAGAATTCCATAGTTCTCAGGATCATAGACAATAATGTTTCATTCCTGCTCATGGGAGATGCTGGCCTTGGAACTGAGGAAAGCATCATGAATGAAGGCTATTATGTGGATTCCGATATCCTCAAGGTGGGACACCATGCAAGCACTTCAGGATCAGGAGAAAGCTTCATCGCAGAAGTGAACCCGGAGATCAGCATTATCGAAGTGGGTGGAGATAATGACTATGGATATCCACATTCAGAGGTCCTTGAAAGATTGCAGAACGTATCCACCGTCTACAGAACAGATCATCACGGCACCATAACAGTCACAACCGATGGCTTAACATACACAGTGACCACTGAAAGGTCCCCTTCGGATCAGAACAGCATAAAGAATGAGAGCTCTTCACTTTTCCCTGTCATTAAAGCGGGGAAGTGAGGTCAAATAAATACATCCTTCTTTAATGAAAGCAATGGAAAGACCTTTGACTTACCGGAGAGACTGAATTGAACTTCAAGGCTACCCTGGACTGGATTGAAAACGAAATTGCAGTGTTACTTACCAGGCCTGAAGAGACAACTCTGATTCAAATCCCTCTCTTCTTTTTGCCTGAAGGTAGCGAGGAAGGCGATATCCTGAACATTGACATTACAAAGGATATGCAGGAAACCGGGAATGCAAAAGCAAGAGCTTCCGCCTTGCTTTATAAGCTCAAAAGCAAGAATTAAAGGTTGGGTGCCATTTCAGGTAAGATCGATCATAGGTGGCATATGGTGCTGAACTGGATGCACACTCTCTAAGGTTCAAATGTGGTATATATTCGTTTTCATTTTGTTCATGTTTAAAGATTTGAATATTGTTAGTTTTTGAGAATGTAACTGACCTATGATACTTTTCAGAGAATATTAATGTGCATTTTTTTAATAAATTGTGAAAAGGAAACAATAGCAGTATCAACAAGGTACTAAAAAATGTATACCAGTTCAGATGAAAGAGGGTGGGTGGTACTTATAAGGGATAAACTGAACTGGCAGTCTTAACTTAAACGAAAGGTCAATATATCCTTTTTCATTTTGTTTCGGCTTTAACACAGTCAGAAGCCAGAATGGCTTATTGAGCACAAATGTGATTCTTTATATCACCAGTGCATAAAATATATATCCTGCAAGATGAAACAATTGAGTTGAAGGTGCTGTGAATGAGTGGTGATACGAACGGATCTGTTCCTTTTTCCCCTGTGAAGTTCCTGTATGGCCTGTACGATAAGTATTCTGAAAGAAAGAAAAAGCAAAAGAAGCTGTTAAGACGAAAATGGATCTCAGGTGCGGGACTTGAATCAAAGGACATGCTGGGAAACAGGCCTTCCTATAAATATCGTCCACGTGAGGAAGACGAGATCCTAAGGAACATGTTACTGGAAGAGAAGAGCATATTGGTCAGAGGAAATGCCCTTGCCGGTAAAACCAGAACTGTTTTTGAAGTGCTCAAAAGCATGGGTTCCCTGGTCGATGTGATAATTCCGCTCCCGGAGGATATTGACTCCGGAGATTATCCTTTTGCAGATAATTATGGGATGAATACTGAAATTGTTATTCTGGATGATTTTGACAGGTTTGTTGAAATGAGCAACTTTGCAAAAATGATAGAAGTTATCAAATCTAAGCATTTCCTCATCATTGCAACCTGCCAGAGCGGTGAAAAGTTCGAGCTCGTGAGCAAAAAAATTGACATCTCTACTGTTTTTGGCAAAAATATAGTTGATATTGGTCTGATCTCCAAAGACGAAGCTCAGAGAATAGCCGAAAGAGAAGACATCAAGTGGGAAGACACCGAGTTTGATGGGACCATTGGTTCTGTTTTCATGAGATTGCATGAAGTGAGAAGAAGATATGATGCTCTTATGGAAAGGGAAAAAGAAATATTGAGGATAATAAAGAAGCTGCACATGTGTGGCATATATGAGGGAGATCATCTATTCCCTTATGCACTGATAGAAACAGTCTATATTAAGGATCACCCTGATACTGAATTAGATTGGTTGCGTGTGCTTGGGCCTTTAAAGAGAAGTGAATTGATACTTGTATCTGAGGAAAAAAAGATCCATGTTGAAGAGGTATATCTGGAAAAGATAGTCCAACTCCATGAACCGGCATCGAAACTCTCTATTCTTAAAGAGATGTTAGACACTTTTTCTCATAATTACGCTGTACTCATAGGAATAGGCAACAAAGCTTTCTCATATTCCCTCGTCAGGGTCCAAAAAGCTGAGTATGCAAAAGTTGCTGTCAGAGCATATGAGGAAGCACTTAAGTTAATGAGTGCCGACGAATTTCCGATACAATATGCAATGGTCCAGCACAGTCTGGGGATTGCATACAGAGATCTGGCAGGTGTGGAAGATAGGGAACATAACCTTGAAAAAGCCATCAGCGCACACGAGGAAGCACTCAAAATACACACCTTTGAGGAATTCCCTATGGACCATGCAATAACCTGGGACAATATAGGGCTTGCATATAGTGATCTGGCAT
>NZ_MVQX01000068.1 GCF_002067275.1 Methanomethylovorans sp. PtaU1.Bin093
TGCGACCATATTGGTTTCAGCTCTTAGGGGTGATACTCCTTCAAATATTCTTATTTATGGAAAGACAGGCACTGGCAAAACAGCAGCTTCACGTCATGTAGGCAGAGAACTGGAAAGAATAGGTGAGCAGCTTAATGTCCAATGTAGCGTGGTTTATGTTAATTGTGAGGTCATAGATACACAATACAGACTGCTTGCTAATCTGGCAAGGCAGTTTGGAGAAGATGTGCCAATGACTGGCTGGCCTACGGATCAGGTTTTTGCAAAGTTCAAGGAAGCTGTTGATTCAAAAAAACAGGTTATTATTATAATTCTTGACGAAATAGATAAACTCGTTAAAAAAGGAGATGACGTACTTTATAATCTTTCCAGGGCTAATTCGGACCTTAAGCAGGCTAAAGTCAGCATGATCGGAGTTTCGAATGATCTTAAATTTACTGAGTTCTTGGATCCTCGGGTAAAAAGTTCTCTTGGGGAAGAGGAAATAATTTTTCCACCTTATGACGCTGATCAGATCAGCGATATCTTAGTGGAAAGAGCAGAAATAGCCTATAAAAATGGTGTTTTAGAGGAAACTGTTATTCCTTTATGTGCAGCTTTTGCAGCTCAGGAACATGGAGATGCAAGGCGGGCATTGGATCTTTTAAGAGTTGCAGGAGAACTTGCTGAGCGCGAGAAGAAGCCCCGTGTACAGGAAGAACATGTCAGACGGGCTCAGGACAAAATTGAGGTCGATCGTGTTATAGAAGTTGTAAAGACCCTCCCTACCCAATCAAAACTCGCGCTTTGTGCAGTCATAAATTTGAGAAATAACGGTTACAAGAACGTTACTACCGGAGAAGTGTACAATGTTTACCGTCAGCTCTGTATAAATGTGGACATGGATATTCTTACCCAGAGGCGTGTGACCGATCTGATGTCAGAACTTGATATGCTTGGTATCGTTAATGCTCTTGTAGTAAGCAAGGGTAGATATGGAAGAACAAAGGAAATAGTTTTGAGTGTCCCCGTTTCCAGTACTCAGCGTGTGCTTTTTGAGGACTACAGGCTGAAACCACTTGAGAATTTCAAACCTGTAATAACTACTCAAATGCATTTATGATGTTGTTTTCTGATAAAAAGTCACATCAGAAAGGCAACATCAGCCTTATCTTTCCTATATAGGGTATACGATACCTGGCAATCCCTATGATCCACTCTTCTTTTACTGGTGTAAGATAGCTTATTTGTCCCTGCTGATCATAAACCATATTAGTTTGTTTATTATCCCCTTTAGTGATATAACCATCATGAGGAGCTGTTGGTCCTCCCTCCCACATAGGTTCTCCTGCTTTCACAAAGTACATTGACCTATGGATTATAGGAGTTACATCTTTCCTTCCATAAGGTCTGTATAAGATCACATCTCCGTTATCCCCGAATGATAGATAATCACTGGCAGCATCAGCTTTCGTTATTACTGATGTTCTTTCAATGTTTTGTATGAAAATTATGTCCCCTATGTTCATATGTGGCTCCATGCTACCGGATTCCACAGCGACCATTGGCGTCCACATCCCAAATATCAGGTATGAGATGGTTGAGAACAATAGCACAGCTGCAGCCACAGATACTATATCTCTGGCAAGGGAAATGTAAAAATTCTCACTTTCTCGAAAAGTTTTAATACCTTCCTTTAGGTCCATTATTTCACCGGATGCTTTTAGATAACAATTATACAGTAGTTCCTTCCTTCCCATTACAACTATATAACAACATAGCATATAGACCACGTTGCTCCCGTTGGAGTGCTCGGGGATTGAAACCTGTGATCAAAATGTTTTACTATTGCTATACCTGATCCTCTATGAATCAGATCGAAGTGATTACCGTTTTCCTGGAAGAAGGATATCAGATAAGTCCAAATGCTGTTGAATTGATATGTTGTCATTGTGATCCACGCAGCCTTTTAGATCGTATCCTGAAGAACATGGACCCTTCTGTGCTAGTGGTAGATGTTGAACACATTAATGAACATATTAATGAGAACAATATTCAAGAAAATAATGAAGTACCTGAAAAAGAAAGTCTTTCTACCAGCCATCAACCTATTCCTAAAACAGTTGCCCCTATGTTCTCTCCTCTTAACTGTTCTCAGTCTGATAATCCTGTTGATGTGTTACTGGACATTACTGATAATTCCACATGTGTAGGAGAATATATGGAATTTGTTCAGTTTTTCAGGAATAGATACAGCAGGTTAAGTGAGATGATAAGGGGCAGATTGAATTCAAGGCCCATAGAAAGTCTGAACAAGTACCGTAATAAAAACAGCGGGCGCCGTGAGGGCATGGATAAGGATATGAATGAAGTTTCTATTATCGGTATGATCTCAGATATTAAAAACACAAGTAATGGTCATAAGATGATAGAACTTGAAGATACTACAGGTTCTATCTCAGTGCTGGTACGAATGGCTGATAAAGAGCTATTTGAACTTGCCAGCCGCTTTGTACTGGATGAAGTTGTGGGTATTACTGGTGCTCTTACTAACGATGGTAAGCTGCTTATAGCTAAAAAGATCACCATTCCGGATTTACCTAACACTCTGGGTGAAAGAAAAAGATCATACGGCAAAATTGTTCTTACTTCCGATGTTCATATAGGCAGTTCCACATTTTTAGAGGAAGAATGGTATCGCTTTATCGATTTTCTCAAAGGTGATACTGACAATGAAGCTATGGCCGAGTTATCCAAAGAGGTACGTTATGTTGTTGTTGCGGGTGACCTTGTGGATGGGGTAGGCATCTATCCGGGGCAGGAGATGGAATTAAAGATACAGGATGTATATGGACAATATAAAAAGGCTGCAGAATATTTTAGTGAGATACCCAAACACATAACGGTAATAATATCTCCTGGTAATCATGATGCTGTGAGGCAAGCAGAGCCGCAGCCCATGCTGCCTGAAAACATACGGGCAGATTTCTCTGAGAATGTATTATTTGTGGGGAATCCTTCAGTAGTTGATCTTGATGGTGTCAAACTTATGATATATCATGGCAGGTCTATCGATGATCTGGTAGCCTCCATACCTGGTGTATCCTATCAGGAGCCCACTAAGGCAATGGTGGAAATGATGAAAAGAAGACATCTTTCTCCTATTTACGGCAGCAGAGTATCTATAGCTCCTGAAAAGCAGGATCATTTTGTTATTGGCCAGGTGCCAGACATACTGCATTGTGGTCATGTTCACACAGTGGGTGTGGAATGGTATAAGAATGTTCTATTGGTCAATTCGGGCACATGGCAGTCCCAGACCGAGTTCCAGAAAAGAGTAAATGTCGTGCCTACTCCTGCACAGGTGCCTGTAGTAGACCTCAGCACTCTGAAGACCACAATTCTTAAGTTTGCAGAATGATTTTTAGCAGTTCTTATATATAGGATTGGCTGAGTCTGTCAATGGTAAATTATAAATAGAACATATCTGCGACCTTATACAAGCTCAATATAACTATTCTTAAAGTTCCTGAATGCAATCGAAAATAAGTTTCATTAGGCGTATCTTCTCTATATCTTTTTCATTAAGTTCTCCAAGCGGAAGCTCGAAGCACAAAATATATATGCATTCTTCTCAAAACAAACCTTACTTGCCTGTAAATGCTTTTTGAAGGAATCCTCATGTATGTAATTGCACTGGACCTTGGGACTAGCGGTTTCAGATCGCAGCTGATAGATATCAAATCTAGGGAAACCATTAAAACTGTGATCACTATGGGTCACCCTCTTCCGGGAGGGAATGTAATGGACCATCTGGATTTTGCCATCAACACAGGAAAGGATGTAGCTCATGGATTGATGATCGAGGCTGTTAAAGAAGTGCTGGAAAGGTTCGATGTTGATCCTTCCAGTATTCAGAGGATAGCTGTTTGCGGTAATCCAATACAGTTATCCCTTTTCCAGAACAGTGAGATATTAGACCTTGCGTATGCAGGAGAGACAAAACAAAAAAAATTGGGTGTGCACAATGTCAAAAGGGATGCGCGTGTGTTTCCTGCCAATGAGATTTTCAAAGGTATCTATGAGATGGACAACTGTGAGATAGTGATCCCACCTGCTATAAAACATGAGATTGGTGCCGATGCCCTTGCAATGATGCTGGAAACTGATTTCATTCACCAGGATGGACCTTGCCTGGTAACGGATTATGGAACAAATGCTGAAATGGCACTAAAGGTCGGGGATAAGATAATCACTGCGAGTGCTGCTGCCGGTCCGGCCATTGAAGGGCAGGGCATCAACTGCGGTATGCTGGCAGGTCCCGGAGCCATAAGCGATGTAAATCTCGAGGGTCACCACTGGCGGCTTATAGTGCTCAATGAGAAGATGGAAACTGTAAAAGGAGATCTTATTGATCCGGTTTCCGGTGAGGTCATTGAATCTTCGGGCATACAGGCCAAAGGTATTACAGGAACAGGGGTTATTTCGACTATTGCCCTGGCTATCAAAGAAGGCCTGACTAAAAAGTTGCCGCATCTTCCGGAGGGAAGAATAGTCCTGGGTGACGGTATTATAATCACAGATAAAGATGTAGAAGAAGTGGGTAAGGCAATAGGTGCCATTCGAGCTGCCCATATGACTCTCATGGTAGCAGCAGGTATTGAGTATTCTGACCTTAAATATGTTTATATGTCCGGAGCTACCGGAACTTATGTAGATGCTGAAAAAGCAAGACATATTGGTTCCGCACCAGGTTTTTCAGATAACATTGTGCAATTCGGTAACACTTCTATAGGGCTGGCAAGAAAGTTGGCATTGGATATCATTAAGTTATGTGATGTCATTTCTGTGGCAAAGAAGATACATGCAGACCACCTCATGATGGCTACGAGTGAAACATTCAAGGACATATACGTTTGTGAACTATCTTACTGGCAGCAAGGGATGCCCATTGAGGTATATGATCAGATGCTCGAGCTGTATAAAATTAAGCCTTTCCCCCGGGCCTTAGAAAAAGTGAATATCGAAAAACGTGTTTCAAGGGACATTGATGATGTGGGCAGGCAAGGTCTTGATATTGTTAAAGATATAGGGATCATCCTTGAAGGACCCGTGGAAAAATGTATCCTTTGCCATAAATGTGAAAAAGAGTGTCCGGAAGATGCGGTGACCATCATTGAAAGAGAGGGTAAGAGGTTTGCAAATATCGACAGCCAGCATTGCCTGGGCACTAGCTGTAGACGTTGTGTTGCCATCTGCCCCGAGCAAACAATGAATCATTCAATCTTGAAAATAAAGCGTTCAGTGAAAATAAAACGTTGAAAAGGACACACAGTTTTAAAGGTCATAGTTTATGGGATCCTCAGAACTTACTGACAGGAACAGGGAAACTTATGGCAGGTATTTTGGTATATGTACTTCATATCATCATTCCAAAGGTTGTCTCTGTCCAACATGTAAGACATGCCCTGGAAATGGCATGATGTTCTGTGCCAGGAAAAATCAATACGAACCATCATTAAAAGAAGGTTGTCTGTGTTCCGAATGTCACACACGTGAAAAGTTCAGGCTTGAAGGGGATTATTTTTGTTTCCGTTTGTAGTGAGGTGGCTGATAAATGAAACTTTTTGAAAAATTCTTTACTGGAAATTCTACGAAGAAAGACATCAAAAAGATTCATGATGATGCGCTGCAGGCTTATAACAAAGGGTCTATTTTTCTCAAGATGCATAGGTTCGAGGACTGCTTAGATGCTTATGATGTGGCAGAAAGACTATGGGAAGAAGAGACAGATATGCTCACATCTCAGGGTGATCCTGAGGCTGCAAAGCGATCAAAGATAAGTTTTCTTAATATCTTGTCCTGCAAAAGCTATGCAAACTATATGATGGGCAGATATGATGCTTCGCTTGAACTTATCGAGAAGATGCTGGAGAAAGCTCCTGAAGATCCTGAATACCTTTTCAGGAAAGGCTTTGTGCTTTATACGTCTCAGAGATACGAAGAAGCTTTGATTTGCCTCGAAAATGCTCTGTCCAAATGTAGAGAGTTCCCTGAGGCATGGTATTGCAAAGGAAATGTTCTAAGAGAGCTTGGAAATTATGATACTGCTCTTGAGGCTTTTGAGTGTTCCATAGAATATTCACAGCCTTTGAGCTACCAGTTTCCGCGGTTCACATGGATCCCGCTCACTTCATCCCCAAAAATGAAAATGGATAGTTCGGAAGCATGGTACTGTAAAGGAGAGATACTTTTCAGACAGAATAAGTATGAAGAAGCACTCGAAGCTTTTAGCAGGGCCTTGGACATAAAACCCGCATTTGAGGACGCTGCTAAGTTCAGGAACATAGTGCTTCAAGAACTTGGCAAGAACAGCAATATCAAATAATAATTCCGAGTTAGAAACCTCATCACTTTTGTATCAGCAGACCTCTTTTTTGGAAGTGGTCATGTCATGAGCAACTAAAAATAAATGGCAAGAAAGGAAAAATATCTAATAGGACTTTAAGAACATTATGATAAGCAGCTTCCAAGCCTCTCTTGCCTTTTAATATTTCAGTTAGCATCACTTTTCCTTTCGTTCCGTAATATCCTGGATGACACCCAGATAATGGGTAACTACCCCTTCATCGTTACGCTGGATGAATGTCTGCTCTTCAACCCATCTTTGTTCTCCGGACTTAGTTTTTATCCTGTATTCCTTGACAAAGACTGTACCACCTTCACGGGAGATGTCTGAAAGTTCCGTCTGGACATCCAGGAGGTCCTCAGGAGAGATTATGTTCCCATAAAGGACCTCCCCTGAGAGGAAATCATCAACAGAATATCCGAAGTTGGTAATGTTATCTGAAACAAATTCAACTGGCCAGAGTTCCATTTCATCATCAGAACCTGCCTTCCAGAGGAAAGCTACCACAGGGCTATGGTTGACAATTGTTTCCAGAGCTTTTTTTCTGTCCAGCAGTTCAGCCTGCTTCTCAAGTGCTGCTTTAAGTGCGATCTCTTCTTCTTTCTGCTCTGTGATGTCCTGCACGATTCCCTGCAAATGAGTTGCATTCCCATCTTTGGCCCTCTGGATAAAAGTTCCCTGACTTACCCACAATGTCTTTCCATCCTTTGATATCACACGATATTCCTGAGTATAATTGTCACTATCATCCTCACACTTCTCTGCAAGTGTGTCTTTGACAATCTCATAGTCATCCGGATGGATCAGATCACTGTAAGAAATACGACCGAGAACAAAGTCTTCAGCTGAATAGCCAAGCTTTGAAACATTCTCAGAAGCGTAATCTGTCGGCAAGAACTCCTCTGCCCTCCACAGAAATACCATAGTAGAGCTATTGTTTATTGCATTTTCCAGGGACCTCTGTGCCTTCAGTGATTCCTCCAAAGCCATTTCCCTGTTCTTTTGTTCTGTTATATCAAAGATAGTACCCTGATAATGGGTCACAATCCCTTCATCATTACGCTGGATGAATGTCTGCTCTTTCACCCACCTATCTTCTCCGTATTTCGTCCTTATCCTATATTCCTTTACAAAGACTGTACCTCCCGCACGGGATATTTCGGCAAGCTCCGTCTCTACCTCAGGAAGGTCATCAGGATGGATTATGTCAGCATAAAGAAGGCTTCCGGAAATGAAGTCCTCCACTGTGTAGCCAAAAAGACATATGTTATCTGAAACATATTCTACCGGCCACTTTTCATCGGGAGTGTTTTCTGCCTTCCAGAGAAAAGCAATAACAGGACCATTATTTATAATCTTTCCAAGTATCTCTTCTTTGCTCGATATGTTAGCTCCCATATAATTCCCCCTAAAGCTAAACACTTCTTATTATGTTATTTGTTTGTTAGTTTAAGTATTAATCAATTTTGAGTTCTGTAGAATTATTTACTGAACAATTAAGCATTTCAATCTGCCTTTTTTGTTTATTAGAGCATTTGATGTTGAGCCTGTTTCAAAACTGCTGCTATTCTTCTCTTAACTTGTTTGCATTTAAATGACCCACAAAGGTAGTGCAGCTGATAAAAAATAGATCTTTGACACAAAACTATACTTAGATCTCTGTGTAATAATAGATAGATGAGGAGAACAACTCTAAGGTCTGGTCCCCCATCGATCAAAATTCAAAATTAATGTTCAATACTTGTGTGCCTTTGCCATCTCCACCATTGCCTGCAGGTTCA
>NZ_MVQX01000069.1 GCF_002067275.1 Methanomethylovorans sp. PtaU1.Bin093
CTCGTGAAGCTTCATCGAGTTTAAACTCAACCGAAAATTTTTGTAATAATTTTAAAGCGCTTAATATTTCAGAAGATTCGATAAGAACCATAATATCCCATTTTTTATTTTTTCCAACTGAATTTCAATAATACCTACGTATGCACATGGAGGTAGAAGGGATGTTTTTTACACATCCCTTTTTGGATTTAGGCCCCTGTTTTTGAACAAGGGTTAAAACAAAACATTTAGCTTTGTTACCGCGTCTGCTGCATTTTCAGCGTAGATACTTGCCCCGATCTTGTCAGCCCATGCCTGAGTTACAGGTGCGCCGCCTACCATAGTCTTGAGACTTTCACGCAGCTCAGATTCCTTGAGTTGTTCTTCAATCTGGATCTGGCTGACCATTGTAGTGGTCATGAGTGCAGATGATGCAACTACATCTGCCTTAAGCTCCCTTGCTTTCTCTACATATGTTTTGATGGGTACATCTCTTCCAAGGTCTACAACCTTGTATCCAGCAATTTTGAGCATCGTGGCTACAATGTCCTTGCCTATAGAATGAATGTCGCCTTCGATAGTACCAATAACAACTGTTGCCTTGGACTTGGTTTGTGCACTCATCTTTTCCAGTTCAGGTGTCAGTATGTTGATAGCAGCCTGCATTGCATCCGCTGCTGCAATTACGTGAGGGAGAAATAACTCACCTGCTCCAAACTTTTCACCTACATCGCTCATTGCTGCTGTGAAACCTTCTTCTATGAGCTCTGCAGGATTAATTCCTGCATCAAGGGCTTCCTGTGCAACTGCTTCTGCAGCTTCGTCATCAAATTCCAAGATCGCTTCCTTTGCTTTCTCAATAATTTCTGCTTTTGTTACCATTAGATTACCTCATTTTGTCAATTGATCTACATTATTTTCCTGCAACCATTTTGTCAACTTTTGCAACGATTGCCTTCATCTCTGTAAGGATATCAGCATCAATTGGCTTTACCTGATGGCTTTGCAGTATGTATACTACCTTATCATGTGCTGCACTTGCAATGTCTTTGGAACCTGCTCTCTCCCAGTCCCCGTACATCTGCCTGTTAATTATAGAAGGATGAGATGGCAGATTTACATTTTTCAATGTGGTCTTATGCGCAAGGAAGTGACCGCCAAATCCTGTATCCTTTATCGCTTTATATGCAAGTGTTTCATCAGTTACAGGGACACCGTCCCTGGATTTCATTATCATGCTTATGAAATCATTGTCCATCACAAGCTGTTCAAGGGAAAAGGTCATACCTAGCTCAAGCATACCTGCACCATATATCACACTGGCACCTGCATATGCAGGAATGAGACCAGTGATGGTTTTCTCATGCCCAACCTGGGCATCAGGTACCTTGGAATCTGCCTACGAGCCAGCAACAACGCATGGTAGACCATAGTACTGTGCCAGCTTTGCAACTCCTGCACTTATTACACCAAGTTCTGGTGAACCCACAGGTGCTGTACCACCTTTTATGTCGAATGAAGTTGTGGAACTGCCATAGAATGTTGGATGACCTGGCTTCAAAAGTTGGGTCAAAACCACACCTGCAAGCACTTCAGCATTGTGAGTTACAAGCGTTCCTGCCAGATAAACAGGGGATGATGCTGCACTCATAGCCATGCTCAAGACCATCATTGGCATACCAAACTTTGTAGCCTGTAGTACCATTTCGCATATTACATAATCAAGTTCCAGGGGACTGGTAGGGCACCCACCCAATGTAAACAGTGGTTTCCTTAGGGCTTCTTCTTCATCCCCACCATAGAATGCTTTGTTCAATTCAAAGTAATATGGCACTTTGTCAGCTTCTGGGTCCAGAAGAAGGTGCTTTGAAGTGTTCTGTACAAGTGTCATTACTTCATGCATGGTCCTGGAAACCGGTTCACCAGCCAAATCTATTGCCGAGACCGGAGAACAAAGATAACTTATATTGGATGCCCAATCTGCCACCTTAGCTATGTTTGCAAGATCCTGCAGAGTACTGTCTCTTATATAATAGTCGTTTGGGCCTCTGTAATTGGCCATCTTGGTACCGATACCAAAGTTAATCCAGTTAACCTTCTTTCCATCGCTGGTCAGACTGACAGTGTTCTTCTCATCACGTCCATACACATTAAATGATGAAGGTGCTGTTTCTATTGCTTTTTTTACAATTTCTTCCGGAAACTTGACAACCCGTGTTCCTTCGTTCACATCACAGCCATTTTCCCTGAGGATTTTTCTCGCATAGTCATGTGAGATCCTTATTCCTGGGTCAGCCAGCACTTTAAGCGTGGTCTGATGAATGGCTTCGATGCCCTCCTTATCAAATAGTTCGAATTTGAATCCGTTAGTCATATTTTTCACCTCTTTAATTTAATGAGAAGGTACGCTATTGCAAGCTTAATCAACGTAATTACGGCCTCTCAGCTGTTTAGATTGGAAATGGAGTGATAATTGGTTCACTCCTTGTAATTCTCGTCCTTAATCGAAAATTTATTTCTAGCTACTGGTCTTTATTATCTTTTCAGTTCGTCTAGTGAGGATTTACAGTCACGCGTACATTCAAGCAGTGAATCACCGCTTTCCCAGTACATGACAAAAGTACCAATGATAGCGATCGATGCACCAAGAGCAAGCCACCAAGCTATTGGTACTCCCATGAATATGTACAGGCTCACAATGGCAAAGGGAACATAAAGAGTAGAAACACTCAATCCACGGCCTACTCCTATGAGTGGATAAGCTTTATACAAAGCAATGTAGCAAAGACCCAATGACAGACTGGCTATAGTTATCCATATAAGGAAAGAGGGACTGGAAAACGTAGCAACTATCACATTTATCATCGTGTCAACTCCAAAGACGAGTATTGATGCTGGCCAGAGAATAAAGACCCATATAATCGCTTCAGACATAAACCGCACAACTAATCCTGTATCTGCATCCGTTACATCAAGGGCACGGGCAGCAACTGCGCCTTCCATACCCCATCCTATAGCAGACATTAGCCCACCCAAATAACCTATCCAGATACCCTCTGGAGCCGCAGGGTTCATGATCTCAGCCATCATCTGAGATGGGTTCCATATAAACACGCCTCCAATAATTAGAAGGAATATTCCAGCCCATGTTCTCTTGCTTATATTCTCCCCATACCACACTTTAGCTGCTATTGCACCCACCACGCTGCAAAGAAGACCGGCAGATGCAGCAAATGCAGCACCCACATAACCTATCGCTATAGTTGAACCAAATATTGCTATCGGTCCACCAAAAGCTGCAGCAAGGGCATACCACTTGGACACTTTAAAGAATATGATAGTTCGTGGCAAATCTGCAAGTTTACCGTGTCCTCCAACCCACAATAATGATAATACGATTGAAAATGTTATGGCCTGAATTGCTGTAATGACAATTGTTGCCACAAGGTAACCTGCAGAACCCTCTGGAAAGACTAGCCATTCTCCATATGGCGGAACTATCCACAGCATTGAGAGAGCCACATATCCGAGACCCCAGAGCACAGCACAAATAATTGCCCAAGTAAAGCCCCATCTCACACGGCTTTTGTTCTCATTCCTGATTACCAATTCAATATCATTATCCATACTTTCTACCTCCTTCCTTTAAAGGATGAAATTAATTTCATCCTCCAACTTCGCTCATATCTTCTTTGTGAAAGTACGTCCTATGTAGAGTGCTAATAAGTCCAGAAACAGTACCACTGCGAGATATACGTAATCTGCTCCTGCAAATGCCCAAACACCTTCTATATGAAACATATCTCATGCCCCCAAAAGTTCATTAATACGTGCTTTTCCAAAATCTGTCAGGTTATACCTATACAGTACCTTTCCTTTTGCAAAGTGTTTACCATCATCAGCAGCAACATCGACAATGTTGAATATGCCACCACAAGAGAATTCTGCCATCCAGAAACGAGCCATCCACTTCCAGTAGTCTCCAGACTTTCCATATTCTGAAAGAAGTTTGCTTATCAGTTCATAGTCCCATGCTTCTTTTTGTTCGTAGAGAATCTGAGCAAGTCTCGACTTCATAGGTAGTTTTGCCATCTTAATATCACCTCTTAAAACTCTGTAACTCTTTATTCAGCTGAAGATCGGGTAGATTCCATTAATGACTCACCACTATCCCAATACATGACGAAGATACCAACAACTGCTATCAAGGCACCAAGAACTACCCACCATGCGGTAGGAATTCCCATAAACACATACAGTGCAATTATGGCAAACAACACATAGAGCGTTGAAACACTCATACCGCGCCCAACCCCGATAAGTGGGTAGCTCTTCCACATGAAAACGTATGAGAAATTTCCTGTGAGGACTGCAATTGATGTCCAGATAAGGAATGAAGGACTGCCAATAGCAGCACTGAGAGCTGTAAATACAGCGTTGGGTCCTATGAGAAGGATATATATAGGCCATATTATAACCAACCAGATAGCCAGTTCAGAGAAGAAGCGGGTCTGAAGTCCGGTGTCTGAGTCTGTCAGATCGATAACACGTCCTGCAATCGCACCTTCAATACCCCAGCCAATGAATGAGGCAATGGCACCGAGGTAGCCCAACCACAGGCCATCAGGAGCTGCCGGGTTGGTTATTTCCGCAATCGTTTGCGGGGGGTTCAGAATGAATACACCACCAACAACCATGATAGCTATGCCAGTCCATGCTCTCTTGGTGATGTTCTCTCCATACCATAACTTAGCAACAAAAGCGCCGATAACTGAACTTAGAAGTGCCGCTGAAGCGGCAAACGCAGCACCTATATAACCAATTGCCAGGGTTGTACCATAAATCGCAATTGGCCCACCAAGAACAGCAGCAAAAGCATACCATTTAGAAATTTTGATATTAGAAACAGTTCTGGGAAAATCTCCAAATTTTCCAGTCCCACCAAGATAAAAAATACTCAGAATGATCACAGTAAGAGCTATCTGAACAGTGAGCATTGTAGCTGTAGCAACCATCATTCCCATAGCACCTTCGGGAAATGCAGACATGTCACCAAAGGGAGGGACTATCCACTGCATGGTAAAAGCCACATATGCAAAACCCCATAGAACTGCACAGAGAAATGCAATGATAAAGCCCCATGTAATGCGGTTCTTGTTTTCTTTTTTGATAATACTTTCCAAACTTGTATCCATGATACACAACTCCTTTGGAATAATATTGCTTTGATCTCAATAACTGGACCTCTTTAATAGGGGGTAACGGATTTAGAGTGTTTATGCTTAAAATTCCAGATCAAAGCAATATATCCATTCAATGTCTAAACTTGCTTCACCTCAGCAATTCCACACACGGAATCTTGATATCGAGCAGCTCGGCAATCTTTGCCTTTGCCTTCAGACCCTTAGGCTGACCGGGAACAGCATTGATAGTTCCAATGCCAAGTTCTTCCCTGATCTCTTTCATTGCATATTCATCTGAGAGAGTGAACACATCTGTTCCAAGTTTCCTGGCAACGTATTCCTTTGCCTCCTTCAGACGCATGCCTTTAAGCTGCATTCTCATTACAAGATCACCAGCGGTCCTTATGCCGTGCATTCCTACGGACATTTCGTTTGTTATGAGGAACCCAACGGGATCCCCAAGCCCGCACTATATACCGTCAGCGCGACCTATCTCCACTAAAGCCTTCGCAGCTCTTGAAACCGCATCTATCGGTGGTATCTCTGCCATTGGTGCACCGCATACTCCCATACCGAGGTTGGGATGTATAGGAATATTTGACTGTTTTGAACATTCTTTCATTACGGTTACTGTCTTTGCTACGGTCCATGCAACAGATTTCTTGGTATTAGTGTTCACAACAGGACCAAAAATGGTTGCTCCAGACTTCTCTACTACTTTTGCCTGGTCATGAGGCATCATTCCAGCGAGAGTTTTGCCATCGTACTGGACTTCCCCGTGCATTCCCAGTACAAAATGATTTGCCATGTTGATGGCAACTCCCATTTCAGTTTCTTCTTTTATCTTCTCTGTTGCCTTAAGCACACCCAGGAACTCTGCATCACCAGCTGCTGCAGCTGTGTCGATGTTAATGGCATCTGCTCCAACACTTGCTGCATTTTTAGCTATGAAAGTAAGATCTCTAATAGAGCTTGGGATAATAGCTTCGTATGTTTTCCTTGCTTCCTCAATTTTCCCTGCGGCCATAAGGTCGCCACAGTTATCAAAAGGACCGTCTGGCTTGTAGTAAGCTCCAAAATTGGGCATGCATACATAAAAGAGGGGATTAATAGAATTCATCAGTAGGGCTTCTGTTTCCTGCTGAATCTGTATTGCTGAGACGCTCGTTCCTTTTGCATTTCCGCCACGGAATGCATTTTGGACACAGTCAAGGCCAGTAACCCTCTCTGCGATCATGTTTGCTGTTACAGTGTCGGTAGGTACTCCTACACCACCGTACTCACTGTAGTTCATAAGGATAGTATCAGGTGCAACGTCCGTGCTCATCACAATCAGATCTTCGGGACAGACACTAACAACTCTTTCTCGGGAACAG
>NZ_MVQX01000070.1 GCF_002067275.1 Methanomethylovorans sp. PtaU1.Bin093
TTGAAGCAAATGATCAGAGTTCTATAATATCAGCAACAAAAACAAAGTGACAGGAATGGTCATGTAATGCTTGTCAAGCAAATGACCAGTAGTATATAAATTACTTGTCAATCAAATGACAAGCACTATATAAACCCAACAACTAAACAGCCTCACGACAACGCTACAGCCTTCTTTAACCAGACTTCCCCTCCACAATAGCGATCTCTTCTTCTGTCAGCCCGTATAGCTCATACACGAGCCTGTCTATCTCAGCATCCGTTGCGTGGATACGGTGCTGTATCATCTCCTTCTCACTGCCAAGCTTTGCAGAACAGTGGAATGTACCATTATTTTTGATCGAGGAAATCCATTTAAATAAAGTGGAAACTGTCGGCATCATAAGTAGTTTATCCACAAAAGCTTATTTTGAAGTGAGGAGAGGAGCATTGTGTGGACTAAAAGAGAGATGATCCTGAACATATTGGTTATCGCAGTATCCGGGAAGCTAAAGCTTGGAATAAAAGGGATCCTGCTTATTATGAGCATGAAGGGCAAATTGAAGCAATTCAGGTCTTTGATAGATGCAGCGAAGAAATTGAAGCGATGAATGTGCCTTCCCGTCATTTTTGTAAAGATCCGCTTCAAGGCACTTTGATCAGAACCTCTTTGATCCGAAACTTGCAGTTACTTCCGGCATGATATTACTACGATCCCAAAAGTGCCGATCTGAAGAGCATGTTTATTTTCGGTGAAAGCTTATTTTACATATAGGAGATCGTTAGTATGGGATTGTTCGATGTTCTGAAGAAAAAAGACACCAATAGCCGTGAAGATGCTCAGAAATGGTATACAAATGGTCTTGAACTACTCCACCTGGGAAGATTTGAAGAAGCAGTTCAAGCCTTTGATAAAGCCATTAAACTTGATCCGCAGAGTTCTGCGGCCTGGAACGATAAAGGTGCTGCACTTTGCGGGTTGGGCAGGTATGAAGAAGCGATACAGGTGCTAGATAAAGCCACAGAGCTGGATCCGAACAATCCGAACACCTGGGCTAACAAAGGTCTTGCACTTGATCACCTGGGAGAATATGACGGGGCGATACAGGCATTGGATATAGCTGTTGAACTTGACCCAGAGAAAGCCGTTGAACTTATCCCACAGAGATCATATGCATGGTATGGCAAAGGTCAGGCACTCGGTGACCTGGAGAGGGATGAGGAAGCGGTACAAGCCTATGATAAAGCCATAGAACTTGATCCCGAATATCTGGATGCCTGGGATGGAAAAGCTGCTTCCCTCATTATATTGGGAAGGTTCAACGAAGCCATGCAGGCATTGGAAAAAGCCATCAGACTTAATCCTCAGGATGCCCGGGCCTGGTACATCAAAGGTTGCCTCTTTGAGGAGATTGGCAGGACCGAGGATGCCAGGATGTACTATGACAAGGCCAGAGAATTGGGATATACTGGGTGAAGATATCTTTTTCTCCAGTGAGGAAAAGAGGAGTTTATTTTACTCCTCAAGCGTGGAAACGTCTCCGGGATCCATGCCAAGCTCCTTGGCCCGAAGCACACGCCTCATGATCTTACCACTGCGGGTCTTCGGAAGTGAGTCCACGAACTCGATCTCTGAAGGCATGGCAATGGGACCAATACTCATCCTTACATGGTAGATGAGCTCCGACTTCAGCTTATCGCTGGGAGAATGATCTTTTCTCAGGATGACAAAAGCTTTTATGATCTCACCTTTAAGAGGATCCGGCTTGCCGATGACAGCGGCTTCTGCCACAGCCTCATTGGACACAAGGGCACTTTCCACTTCAGCGCTTCCGATGTTATGGCCTGCAACTATGAGCACATCATCGGACCGACCCAGGATCATGATGTAACCGTCATCGTCCTTTACTGCCAGGTCCCCTGCCGTATAGTATTTACCGATAGTGCTCCAGTACTGCCGGTAGCGCTCATCGTTGTTACGCACAGTCCTCATCATGGAAGGCCAGGGCTCTTTTATAACAAGGAAACCGCCCTTCCCCGGAGGAACAGGCTCTCCATTCTTATCCACCACATCGGCAACCACACCCGGCAGAGGCTTTCCCACAAAACCCGGCTTCATGGGCTGTCCGGCCAGAGTGGTGATCATATGCATACCTGTTTCTGTCTGCCACCAGGTGTCCACTATGGGACAGCGCTCCTTGCCGATGACACGGTAATACCATTCAAATGCTTCCGGGTTGAGAGGCTCGCCCACAGAGCCCAGTATCCGAATCGAGCTAAGATCGTATTTCCTAGGCCAGTCCTCACCCATACGCATGAACATTCTGATAGCCGTGGGTGCCGTATAGAATATTGTCACATCGAAATCATCGATGATGTTCCACCATACCCCAGGGTCCGGATGATCCGGAGTTGATTCCGTTATCAGGATAGTACCGCCTGCCAGCAGCGGACCATATATGATGTAACTGTGCCCGGTGATCCACCCTGGGTCAGCCGTACACCAGAAAACATCGTTATCCCTCAGATCGAACACGTTCTGAGTGGTGTAATATGCGCCTACCATGTAACCCGCACACGTATGTACAATACCCTTTGCAGGACCTGTAGTACCGCTGGTGTATAAAATGAACAGCGGGTCTTCTGCATCCATTACCTCAGCTTCGCACTCTGATACGTCCTTAAGCACGTCATGGTAATCCACCTCTATTTCGGAGTACAGCTCCATAGGAGGTTGCATCCTGCGCAGCACTACGATTTTTTCCACACTGGGAGCATTCACCACGGCCTCATCGACTATGGCTTTCAGTTCCACGCGCTTTCCGCGCCGGATGGTAGCGTCAGCCGTTACAACGATCTTTGCATTGGAATCCCTTATACGGGAATTGAGGGCCTGTGTTCCGAAACCTGCGAACACGATGCTGTGTATCGCGCCTATGCGGGCACAGGCCAGAGCCACTATGATCTGCTCTGGCACCAGAGGCATATATATACATACGGCATCGCCTTTTTTCACACCCAGGGACTTCAGGCCATTGGCAAACCTCATGACCTCACGGTACAATTGCCGGTAAGTGAGGACTCTTTCCTCTCCGCCATCACCCACCCAGATAATAGCCACCTTGTTCTTCTTACCGTTGTGCACATGACGATCAAGACAGTTCTGGGTGATGTTGAGCTTTGAGTTTACGAACCAGCGTGCATAGGGGTGTTCCCACTCACAGACCTTATCCCATTTGTTGATCCACGTAAGTTCTTCCGCTACCTTTCCCCAATAGGCTTCCGGATCTTTCAGGAACTCATTGTAAGCCAGCTCATAATCTCCCATCCTCACGTTCTCCCTGAGAGATGGGTCAGGGAAAAAGGTTTTACCTTCCAGTTTGACATCGAATTTTTCCGTCATGAATTCACCTGGTTCAATGTGTCTTATCTATTCATTGCAACCGCAAGCAGGGATACCATTCCATCTTGCACTTAAAATCCACGTGACTTTAACATAATATGAAGCTTTGAGGATAAGCTGGTAGGAAGAGTGTGCCAGGCATCCATCATAATTAATCATGTATGAACTGAAGAATAGTATAAATCTGTTGTGGCCGCATGCATAAATGAAAAGGACCGGATAAAATGGAAAAACAAAAAAAATACAGAGGGTTTCGAAAAACCCCGGTATTTGAAAAGCGTCTTATGTAGCGTATATAATAACCGATCAAAAAAATCATTTTTAACACAAGGACACAAAGCTTGTTATTTGCTTCTTTGCGCCTCGGAGTCCTTGCGTGATAAAAAATAGTGTAAATCGATTAAAAAAGAGGTTTATCGAAATTCTCTACATAAAGGCCGAATAGAGGATAAAAAGAGATCAGGAAGAAAGAGCCAAAATAGCTTCTGCGAGGTCGCCATTAGCCTGTTCTAATGCCTTCCTTGCCTCTGCTTCAGAAACCCCTGTCTGTTCGGCCACAAGCCTCACATCATCATCCGGGATCTCCAGCTTACGTGGTACTTTTTCCGGCGTGCCTACAACCTGGTAGGTATCGGCTCCCTGAGCATTCATAACTGTAACATTGGCATCATTGAAAACGATATCCACATCCGGTGTCCGGATGATCACCTGCTCTACATTGGGTATCTCATCGATGCTGATCCCCATCTGCTTCATCATCTGCTTCATTTTGGCAGGGTTCATCCCTCTACCGCCTACGCCCGGAAACATGTGACCACCTCAATAAACCTCATTAATGATCAAAATAGAAAGAAATTAGTGGCATCCACCGCCACATGGACCGCAGCCGCCAGCTGTCTTTGGATTGTCAATGATAAATCCGCTGCCGTTTGGGCCATCAACGAAATCTATAGTTGCTCCGGATAGTCCATCTGCATCGTTCTTGTTCAGAACTATCTTGATACCCTGACTGTCCACAGTAACATCATCTTCCCCAAATTCATTATCAAGGGACATACCGTATTGCACACCACAGCAGCTCATGCCTGCAACGAACACTCTAAGGGCATGGTCTGTCTTATTCTCAGATTCAAGCAGTGACTTGATCTCTGATGCCGCCTTTACTGTTATCTCTACCATGTCTTTCACTCTTCATTGATCTAATTACTATCAGTACCTAGGGACTAAACAGTTATACCTTTATATGTAGTTTTGGTATAAAAGGCTATTCGTATGATTACGAACATTTTCGACTACATAAATTCCACATCATCATCTACAGGATGAGTGAGCACTTCGCCGGTATGTGCATTCAGTTCCACGGAGTTCCGGGGGCCTTTGACCTCCCATATGGGCACATAGACCATGTCTACCATCAGATTAATATCTTCGACAGCAGGCTTGAACCTTTTGTGCTCCGAGATAATGGCTTCACCCTTAGTATCATCAAAACGAAGGTCTTTTGTATGCTCATCTATCAGCATATTGAGAATTGAATCCTTGGCCTGGGTATGGGTTATGATCTGACCCTTAAGCTCGTAGTCGTTATCAGGAAGTCCCAGTACATTGCTAACCTCAGTGATGGCAATGTTGCTGATGTTGCCGTTCAATGCATTGAGATAACCCACGCCCTCACCTGAAATATCGATGATCTTGGACCTATATTTCTTTTCGACCTTAAGAGAATAAGAATATCTCCAGAAAGGAACGAGTTTAAGGACGACAGCCTGCACAGTTTGCACATGTGGTTTACCCAGTGCAGCAGCCCGGTCCCGGGTAAGCTTCAGAGGAGCAGCCTGAAGTTCCAGATGCACGGGATCAATAGCATGTTCAGGAACGACAACTTGAGCCAAGGAAGATGAAGATATTGCAGAATGATGAGAAGGAGCTGCACTTTCCCTGGCTGACATAACTGTTCCCCTGAAAACTTCAGATAAGGAACGAGTTTCAGATGTTTCACTTAAACAACAATGAGCATTAGAATATGCAGATGGCGCCCTTACAAGTTCAAGCCCACTTGCAGTTCCTTCAATATCTGCAAGCACGGCCCTTCCAATGTGCATAGCTACTTCATCCCTATTCCAGATTATAAGCCCAAGGTCTTCTCCATAGAGTTTGACATCCGGATCTACATCCGTAGTAGAAACATAAAGGCCGATACCTTCCAGCACCTGGTCAGCAAAGAATTTAAGATCAGACATGTCCGGATCTGAGCCGAATTTGATCACAGTCCTATAACCGTCTTTCTCGGCAACGAGATCATATCTGGAAGACTCATTAACGCTGTAACCCGCTGATCTGAAAACATCCCTCAAGATACGCAAAAGCTCTTGCTTCATAATTTATCATTGGAATAAGGACAGATGTACTAAAATATGTTTCTATGGGCACTGCACGTCACAGTACCCTTGTTGTTGTTTCAAGTTCCACACCTTTATTGGTGATAACATAAGAAATGGTCCTGTTGGGTACGATCATACCTCGCATTTTTCGAAGGAGGATGGAATGTTCCACTTCGCTTCCACGCTCTTTCATCCTGAACTCTATGACGCCATCACATATGTGCTTCATATTGTTCTCGACTATAGGTTCATGCATACCGCTTGTCATCAGAAGCAGATGGACAGCACCAGTTGCCTTACCCATAGAGGATATGATCTCTATGACATTTAATACGTTATTGAGCTCATAGGAACGCAGGAAATAAGAGATGGAATCTACTACGCCCCTGTATTTATTGGTACGGGCCTCAGTCGCTGTGCCCTTGAGCAGGTTAAGCGAATCAGTCCCCCTTTTGAGAAAATCCTTTGCTGATACATCAGAGACCAGCTGTTTTGGAAGTACATTGTAAAAACGTGGGGAATAAGCATCTATGAAATCGAATTTCTCTTCTTCCAGATGTTTTCTTACATCCCAGTTAAAATAATCCATACCTGACATTACATCTGATATAGGATGTTCAGATGAAAAATAAAAGACATTTTCATGATTTAAAAGTCCTCCATATGCAAACTGATGTGCAAAGACCTCCATGCCTGCTCCAGGTTCTGCAAGGAGCAGAATAGTTGTTCCTGGCGGAACGCCGCCACCTAACTGTACATCGAGACCCGCCACACCAGTGGGAACACGATAACCTCCGGAGCCATCAAAACTGTAATCCATTAACTCTCACCCATGAGCGATAGATGCAAATATGTTAGTGCAAACTGAGATACTACCTTATTAGAGATGTATTATATAGACATTAATATAAAAAGTTGGTGGAAAGAAATGATCGACCTTAACAACCTGAAATATGAGAATGGCCTTGTCCAGGCCATCGCACAGGATGCTGAAACAAAAGAAGTACTTATGTGCGCCTATATGAACAAAGAAGCCCTGCAAAAGACGATAGAAACCGGATATGCACACTACTGGAGCCGCAGCCGCCAGAAACTCTGGAAGAAAGGGGAAAGTTCAAACCACCTGCAAAAGGTATTGGAAATGCGCATTGACTGTGACATGGACGCTATCCTCATGCTCATAGAGCAGGAAGGAGGAGCATGCCACACCGGATACAGATCATGTTTCTATCGTACAATAGAAGGTGAAGTAGTAGGGGATAAAGTGTTCGAACCGGATGAAGTGTACTAGCCGGCCTGCAATTGAATTATATAGAGATGATCAGTAATATCTTCTTATGAAAAGAGAGGGTCAAAGCATAACCCGTATTGCCAGTGATACGAGTGCTATAATTGATGGTGCTATATCTTCGCGGGTAAAGAGCGGCGAGTATGCAGGAATTCAGGTGATCGTTCCTGAAGCAGTGGTTGCAGAACTCGAAGCTCAGGCTAACCGCGGTCTTGAGATAGGCTTTAAAGGATTGGAAGAACTTCAGGAGCTACGGAAACTTGCGACTCAGGGGACCATAGAGCTTGTTTTTGCCGGCAGGCGGCCAAATCTTGACGAAGTGAAACTTGCCGGCGGCGGGGAGATAGATGCACTAATAAGAGAAACTGCTCAGGAAAATAATGCTGTGTTCGTGACTGCTGACAGAGTGCAGTCACAGGTTGCTATAGCAAAAGGATTAGATGTTGATTTTATAGTTCCTCGCTTTATTGAGTATGGTCCGCTTAGGATCGAACAGTTCTTCACAGAAGACACTATGTCAGTACATCTGAAAAACGGGGTATCCCCCATGGCTAAAAAAGGAAGTGTAGCTGCCGTGGAGTTCGTATGTATCCGGGAAGAACCATGTACTTATGGAGAGCTTAAATACATTTCAAGAGAACTCATAGAGCGGGCGCGCAGCGATCCTGCTTCCTTCATGGAACTGGACTTCAATGGAGCATCAGTGCTACAGATAGGCAATATGCGAATAGCTATCGCCAATCCGCCATTCTCGGACGAAGTGGAGATCACTGCTGTCCGGCCGATAGCAAAAGTGTCTCTTGATAAATACCGCCTGAGCACAGTGCTTAAAGAGCGCATTAAAGAACAAAGGGGAATCCTCATAGCTGGCCCTCCGGGAGCCGGAAAATCCACATTTGCTGCGGGAATTGCAGTATACTTGCATGAGCTTGGATATGTAGTTAAGACCATGGAAGCTCCGCGGGATCTCCAGGTGCCAAAAGAGATCACACAATATGCTCCTCTGGATGGAAGTATGGAGAAAACGGCGGATATCCTCCTGCTGGTCAGGCCTGACTATACGATATATGATGAAGTGAGAAAGACCAGTGACTTTCATGTCTTTGCAGACATGAGGTTGGCGGGCGTGGGCATGATAGGTGTCGTACATGCCAACAGAGCCGTGGACGCTATACAGAGGCTTATTGGCCGGGTGGAGCTGGGAGTCATTCCCCAGGTGGTGGATACGGTTATCTTCATCGACAAAGGTGAGATCTCTAAAGTACAGGTACTGGAATTCACCGTGAAGGTCCCTTCCGGAATGACCGAAGCTGATCTGGCAAGGCCTGTGATCATAGTTACCGATCTGGAAAGTGGCAGAACCGAGTATGAGATCTACACCTACGGAGACCAGGTAGTGGTGATGCCTGTTGGCCTTGAAGTTAAGAAGCCTTCCTGGAAGCTCGCAGAAGGAGAAGTGAAAGAAGTAATAGAACGGTATGCTACCGGACCAGTGCAAGTCGAGATGGTATCAGATCACAAGGCTTTCGTACAGGTGCTTGAAAATGACCTGCCGAGAGTAATTGGAAAAGGTGGGAATGTGATAGATACCATCGAGAACATTCTGGGCATCCACATAGATGTGCGCAAGTTCGAATCCGGAGAGGGAAAACAAAAGCCTCCTAAGAAGGAGTTCCGGCCCATTATCGAGAAAACTAAAAAACATGTTATACTTAATATCCCTGAACTTGCAGCCCAGGATGTTGAAGTCTACGCAGGGGATGAGTTCCTGTTCAGTGCTACCGTGGGTCGTCATGGAGATATCAAAGTAAGAGAGGATTCAACGGTTGCAGAAAGCATCCTTTCAGCTGTAGAGGAAGGGGAACTGGTGACAGTCAGGCCTTTGTGATGAATTTGCCTTTCTTATTTTTTCAGGCATCTTTTAGACTGGAGTAAATGCTTAAAAGAGCTTCCAGAGCAGTATAACCCTTGCGAGTTATCTGGTAATCGGTTCTTTCACTATGCTGAAGGATCATCTTTGAATCCAGCAATTTCTGTAGATGAAAGAGCAGATTACCACCCCTTAAAGTGGTTATCTGAGAGAGTTCCGAAAAACCCCGTGGGCTGCCTGCAAGGGCTTTAAGGATGAGAAGACGCTGCTTGTTGGCAAGTGGTTCGCAGATGGAATCCACCACTTCGATAGGGATTTCCTCCAATTTATGATCACCTTTCTGTCGTTCGTATATCTGTAATGAACGCATGGCCTCTATCTGGCTGTCATAGAGCCTTGAGACTTCCGTGAAACATTGGCCGCACATAGGCTGGCCGGTGATTTTGCGTAACTGATCAATCTTCTGCCAATATTGGTCTACTATGTCCTTGCTCACACTTTCCTGACTCAGCAAATAAGATGTTTCACTTAGAAGCTCCTCGAATTTCTGCCTACAGCCTCCATACATCTTGCAGTCATGCACCATATGTTGTTCCAGCCTGTCATTGGTATCCTTCCTGATATAATCAATAAGTGCCTTAGAGAAGCTGCTTCTTAACTGTGAGGTGGTTTGCTCCACAATATACCTACCAGAGCCTTCCAGAAATCTGTTAAAATCACTGCGCATTAAAACGATCTCATTTTTCAGCTCTTCCAGTTCCTTACATTGTCGCAGTGAGTTGTGTATCTTCTCCATAGCAACCTTCCCTGAAGCTACTTGCCATCCATGCACTTGTGCTGATACAAGGTCATTATTCTGTAGTAATCGTATTTTGTACATAATAATGCCGATTAAGTATATAATTATAACTAGCGTATTGGAAGGTGGTGACAAAAACATGTCAGTGAAAGAAGAAATACACGCACAAATCAATGGAGCACTTAAGAACGCAAATTTCCCTCTCAAGACACCTGAGGAACTGCTAGCAGCCTTTCCTGCAGGTGCTGACACCACCTGTCAGTCTGGTAATGTAAAGGTTACAGCAGGTGAAGCAGGAACATTGCTCAAAACAAGCGATTTCCCTTTCACCAGTGCAAAACAGGTGGCAGACGTGATAGTTGAAAGAGCAGGGCTCTGAAAAATTTAGATACAATGATGTGAGGGCTTCCGAATATTAAGCCCTCAAAGGTTTCTTTTAGCGAATCCTAAATTTACTTTAGTTTAAATCCTTATTGCAGCATATGTGAATAAAACGAATCATTTTCGATGAGTTTAAAAGTAAAAGCCGCATATAGGTGCTCGATGGCAGTCACTTTTCGCGAGAAGCTCCGATCAGACAGATTCATAATAACTACGGAGATCACACCCCCTAAAGGTGTTAAAACTTCGTCTTTCCTATCAGATGCAGAACAGTTAAAGCAACATGTAGATGCTTTCAACGTGACAGATAACCAGCGGGCTGTCATGCGCATGAGCCCTCTGGCCGTTGGAAAGCTGTTAAAGGATGCAGGACATGAGATCATCTTACAGATTACGTGCAGAGACCGCAACAGACTGGCACTGCAATCGGACCTGCTTGGGGCATGGGCCTTAGGAATACAGAATATATGTGTAATGACAGGAGACCATACCACCAAAGGGGACCATCCTGGCGCAAAGCCTGTATTTGATCTTGATTCGGTACAATTGCTGGAAGTTGTTAGAAAACTGAAAGAAGGACATGATCTTTCTGGGAACAGCCTGGAACAGACTCCCGATTTTGTAGTGGGTGCTGTATCCAATACGGATCCCACACAAACCATGCAGCATATCAAGCTCCGAAAGAAGGTAAGCATGGGCCTGGACTTTATTCAGACCCAGGCAGTATATGATGCAGAAGAATTTGCATGCTTTCTGGAAAAGATAAGTGATATTGATGTACCTATCATAGCGGGGGTCATACCGCTTAGATCTGCAAAGATGGCAAGGTTCATGAACACCAGCATTCCGGGGATAAGGATTCCTGATGAGATCATCTCCAGAATGGAAAGTGCAGAAGAACCTGTGCAAGAAGGGATGAAGATCGCTGTTCAGCTTATCCGTGAGTTGAAAAACATGTGCAGAGGTATACATTTGATGCCTATTGGACAACACACAGATAGCAAAGAAATATTAAAGATGTCAGGATCGACACCAGGAAGACAATATAATGAGCAATGAACACGAAACTTCGGGCTATAAAGAACCAATGCAGTTGTTAGGTATCAGGACACCCATCGTAAGACCTGGGGAGGATATGGTTAAGATACTTGTGGAATCCCTAAAAGAACAGGGAACACAATTGCAGAATGGCGATGTGGTCGTGCTGGCAGAATCTGCCGTAGCTACCGCTGAAGGACGTGTGGTACGTTTAGCTGACATTGAACTCACTGCAGAAGCTTGTGAACTAGCTCAAAAGTACCAGCTTGATCCCAGAGAGATGCAGCTGATAATAGAGGAATGTGATGAGATATTCGGAGGCGTTCCCGGAGCAGCATTGACCATTACAAGAGGAACACTTTCACCGAATGCTGGAATAGATAGCTCGAATGCACCTGAAGGATGTGTAGTGCTCCTGCCAAAGGACCCTCAAAAAAGTGCAGCCTCCATAAGAGAAGGACTTGAAAAGGCCTGTTCGTGTCATATAGGAGTCATTATAGGTGATAGCCGCACCCAGCCTTTAAGACTTGGATGCGTGGGCATAGCACTTGGGACTTCAGGATTGGAACCCGTAGAAGATGCAAGAGGGTCACTTGATCTATTCGGCAAGGAACTGAAGATAACCCGTAAAGCAGTTGCCGACAATATGGTATCTGCTGCACAATTGATTATGGGAGAAGCAGGAGAGGGTATACCTGCTGTAATTATAAGGGGAGCACCTGTGAGGATGATAGAAGGTTCTGTAGATATGCCACTGTTCTCAAGGGAAGAGTGCATGTATTATAGCAATATAAGCAAAAACAGAAAATGATCTTCTCAACAATATGTGGAAATACCATGTCACAGAGTATCATATATTTACACATATAGATGAACATGAACTTGATGGGATCGTCATCTATGCTCCGAAAGCCAACGATGGCAAAGTGTACATCCCTCAACAAGCTGTTGATATGATCAATGGTAAAAAGTAAAGTAAAACGATGAAAAGGGAAATATCCCTTTTCTATCCACATTTTACCGGTTTATCTCACATTGCCTGATACTATACGATCCTCTTGTTAAGAGATCTACAACCAAAGCGGCAAGATATATCGCCTTTCAGCGCGAAGAAAAGGGATAATGTAAAGGATCTAAGAAATATCCTTACTTGGCCCAGATGGCAATGATCTTATCAATGGCTATGTGGGTGAACCTGGTTTCTTTCTTAAGGGTAAGGACACCATCGGCGCAGGCTTCCACTGTTCCCTGAAAGGTATCTGGTCCGCCACAATATACATCTACATCTTTTTGCAGGTAATGTTCAACTATGAAAGATTGCATTTTTTACCTCCTTTTAATGAATGGAACTATGTGCTAAACTGAGCCCATTCCTATATAGAAAAAGGAGAGGACTTGATAAAAAGATGACGATATGCCCGCATTTGTAAAATAATGCCAGATAATGAGTGTAATTGAGAGAATAAAGCAAATTTGCTATATATGTGATTTGGTAATTTGAAATACACTGTGCATTGGAGATATAAAGAAGATAGTAAGTAAAAGATTAATAAAAAAAGAACAAGTATGATTTGTTAGATGTTCTGTAGCTGACTTAAAAAAGATAGAAGTTAGAATAAACACATCATTTCATTCCAGGTTCAAAGCCTTAAGTATCATATGATATTCACTTACTGGCATCCGTGAGTAAAAAGCTCTTTTTACGACCTCACTGAGAGAGGGATGGATGTCCATAGAATACATGATGGGTAAAGCGCTCTGGTCGGAAGTATACATTGCAGGGATAATCTCATGGATCAGTATTGAGGCATGAGGTCCGATAATATGGGCTCCGAGTATCTTGTCCGTTCCCTTCTCAAGGATGACTTTCACGAACTCATCTTCAAGGTCCATAGCAAGGCCTTTGCCTGTATCCTGGAACCTGTAAAAACCGATGAGTATATTGTCTTCTCCATATTGGGATACAGATTCTTTTTCTGACATTCCCACACTGGCGATCTCAGGTTCTGAGAACACAGCACTGGGCACAGCATGGAAATCCACAGTTGCTTTGCGTCCAAGAAACGCATTGTAGTAAACTATGGTGGATTCATGATTTGCCACATGTTTGAAGAGGTGTTTGCCTGTAGCATCACCTATTACCCATACATTCTTCTGGGAACTTTCAAGATGCTCATCCACTTTGATCCAGCCCATATTATCCACTTCAATTCCTCCTTTTTCAGGTTTGAGGAGATCTGAATTGGATCCTCTGCCTGTAGCTACAAGAATATCCGATGCAACTATCCGTTTTTGTTCACCTGTTCCTCTGTGCTTCAGCAGAACCTCCTTACCTTCCTGAACCTGCCTGACCTCCAATACTTCATGATCCGTAACTATTTCCATGCGTTCTGACATCATACGCTTTGCAAGTACTGAGATCTCGGGTTCTGCCTGAGGAAGGAAATAGGGGTTATGACCAATGATAGTGACTTTTGAACCCATTGCTGAGAAGAAGTGCCCGTACTCTGCTGCAATGTAACCACCGCCTATGATAGCCATGCTTTTTGGCAGTTCAGAGATCTGAAGCACATTATCGCTTGTGAGATAATCTATATCATTAAGCCCTTTGACAGGTGGGATGGATGGTCTTGAACCTGTACATAAGAAGATAATCCTTCCTTTGAGAACTTCTCCTCCTGCTTTCAGAGTGTATGGCCCGATGAACTCGGCAGTGCTTTTATAATAATCGATGCGCGGGTTAGCCCGCAGATTTTCTTCTATGGACCTTATGTCAGAAGAGATCCTGGTGCGCATGCGCTCCATTATCTTGCTGAAATCAATGCTTTTGATCTGAACATCGATACCGAAATGTTGAGCTTTATGGATCTCAGTTACCAGTTCAGCAGGATATAACAGGATCTTTGAGGGTATGCAGCCTCTTGTGAGACAGATACCTCCAGGTTCATCCTTATCGATGACGGCAACCTTAATTTCCGGGTTGGCATCCATCATTGGTCCGATATAGTTCATTCCGGAACCCGTGCCAACAATTATCAGATCGTATTCTTTCACTCTGTCACCTCTATACAAAGCAGGATATACTAATGATTGAATTGCATCTGCCTTTATACTATTGGTTATGCAACATAAAAAAAAGAAACATAGATCCATCACTGCTATCGAAGAACAGGATCAGATAAAAAATACAGTGGCCACTAGTAGAGAATAAG
>NZ_MVQX01000071.1 GCF_002067275.1 Methanomethylovorans sp. PtaU1.Bin093
CCAATGGGCATGTCAAAAACATCCATGGTGATATAGTTGCGGTGAGGCATTTCCGCATCAAAGTAATATGGCAGAGCGTTCTCTCCACCCAGCGTGATCGTGCTCTTCCTGGAGCCCCCATCTGCGGAAGTGGCACCCAGGGTGACTTCCTGTATGGGATTGGTCCAGTTCTTTACTGACGCCACTTCGAACTTTGCAGCCAGCAATTCCTGCATCCTGGTCTTTGCAGCAGCCATTTCGCTCACAGGCGAAGGGGCACCGGCAACTCCCATCCCCAAAGCCTGTGCAAACAGCTGGTCTACGGGGTATCCCAGTATCCTGCCTATATTGGCCATGTGCAGGGAGATATGTGAGATCTCCTGTCCCAGTGCATAGGCCAGTGCAGGGTTAAGTCCTCCACCGCCAGTGATATTCAATTCGATATCACCCTCAATGGTTACACCTTCAAGGGCTTCGATATCAAAATCCTTGAAAAGTTCAGTGATATCGGTCAGTTTGGTCTTCTTTGTCATATGCATTCCACCATAAATCAAGAGAGCGTTATAAATTCAGTTTCCGGGAGATATTCTCTACTTCCTTGACAGCAGGCGAGTCGTCCGGAAGTTCCATAAGCGGCTGTCCTGCAAGGTCTCTTTGTACTATCATCTCGTCCATCGGGACCATACCTATAAGTTCCAGTCCCAGTTCTGCAGCGGTATTTATAATTGTTCCACGGGTAGTGTCAGTGACCTTGTTAGCGATCACATATATGTGGTTCACATCTGTTTCCAGTTCCCCGACCAGTTCGCGGATGCGTTCAGCAGTTCCCAGTCCTCTGCGGGACCCATCTGTAACTACAATAAGGTCATCCACCTGCTTGAATATCTTCCTGCTGAAATGTTCAAGTCCGGCCTCGGTATCGATTATAAGGACGTCATAGTTGCCTACGAGCTTGTTCATTATACCCCGCAGCAGGTTATTGACATAGCAATAACACCCGGAACCTTCAGGCCTGCCCATGACCAGCAGGTCATAGCCGGGCATCTCTTCCAGTATCTCGTAGAGCTTGGACTCCAGAATGGACTGCTTGTTGACATCGGGAGGCAGATTGTCACGCTCTTCGTGCATGAATTCTTTCACATCACCAATTGTCCTTTGCACCTCACATCCCAGCGTCTCCGGAAGATTTGTGTCAGGGTCGGCATCCACTGCCAGAACTACTTTGTTACCTCTGGTGAGGTGGCGGATGAGTAAGGTGGTGATGGCTGTCTTGCCAGTCCCCCCTTTCCCTGTCACTGCGATTATTCTGGTCACAATAGGCCTCTATTATTCTATTTTCTTTATGATTATCTTGTCTACGGTCACCTTTGCGTTCTTAAGCACTATCTTCACACCGCCGGTGCCGGAGCCACCCATCATTGGCATGGCAGGCATAAAGCCTGCTGGCATCTGCTGTGGAATATATTGCATAGGCTGCTGATACTGTGCCTGAGGAGCCTGACCGGCTGCTTCTTCCTCTTCTGCAGGAGCTTCTTCCTCTTCGACCACCCATCTCTTGACCACTGGATGATCTTTCTCTTTTAGGAAGTTCTTTAAGGCTTCAACATCTTTCACATCTTCGTCAGTTGCGATCTTATCCTTCAGCTCTGCAGGAATACTATCCAGCACTTTCTGTTTCAGCATGCTGGGCATCCATACAACGCGCTCCCATCCTCCATCGGCGCTGATGAACTTCGGTGAACGGAAATAGTTGACACCGATACCCAGGAAACCCACTACCTGTTTACCTCCGCCTGTCTGTCCTGCCATGGTGGAGAACTGCAAACCATTGGGTGCAGTTCCTGCAAAGTCCCTATCCACCCAGCCAATACCGTCAACTTCAGGCACATAGAAACCTACTACCTCGAAGCAGCCACATGAAGTGTGGGGATATTCGAAGAAAGAATGCAACTTGAGCCTGTCGTATTCCCCACTGGATAAGCGCTTTGCATGCTCGTTAACACCGGAATACTCACCTGATGCAGCATCCAGAAGTTCTCCCTTTTCTATAGCGAACTGCGGACCTTCAGGATCCACCTTGGCGGCTGCCCTTCCGTCGAACCAGTTGATGGCTCCGCACAGGGATATCCTGTCAGGCGTGATGACACAGACATTTGTCGGTGCAAAGGACTGGCACAGGGTACAGCCATAGAACGTGTCCACATCTTCATCATGCAGACCTTTTGTCCTGTCATCCCTTGCCTTATATACAGCTCTGGCGTTCTCTATCTCTTTTTCGATCTCTGCCTGATCTGTGATATACACGGTTTCCACTTTCTCTATGAATGGGAGCTCGTTCTTGAAGAGCATCATAATGGCCTTTGCGACCTGTTCAAAGGAAGTAAGACCTTTTTTTACAGCTTCCTTGCTTACCCTTAGCCATACGTCATCTCTCTGGTTGAGGTGCATAAGGCCCTGGATATAGTTCTGGAACTCATGGTTCCTCCTTTCGACAATGGATTCCAGGTCGGTTTCCACCAGTTCGCCTGCTATCTTGTAGATCATGGCAATAGGATATCTGGAGCCTTCGGCCATGTCTGCAAGGTCAGGACCGATAAGTGTGAACTTGCCATCTTCCACATCGTTCATATCAGCTGCTCGTACCAGTTCAAAACCAATGGATTTCGGACCGGCAAGTTCAACGTGCATATTATCCTTTCTAATCCTTTCTCCCTCGAACATAGGAGATATCTCAAAAGGGAATTCATCTGCCATTTTATTTTCTCCGTGATTTCTAGATCATGATTTAAAGGTTAGCTATGAGCTCATCAAGTGCTGCCAGATGGTCATCAGGTTTCAGATTTCCGAAGGACATATCTGCATTCTGTAAATAGTGCCTGTCTATTGCCAGTGTCTTGATGTCAGTGAAGTTCTTCAGACCTGACAGTACCTGGTTCACATAGTATTTTTTGTGTCCGAGGAAGATCACCATATCATAGGAACCCTGACCATCCAGTCCTTTCCAGTTCTTGTCACCTAGATAAGTAGCAAGGAAATGGATATTGATGTATTTTGCATTTACGTTCTGGTTCTTGAAACCTTGCATGGAATGACCTGTTGCAGCGATCTGTATACCTTTTTTGCCTAGTTCTATGGCCTTGGAGATCACGTCGCTGTCAAGGGCATCCGCACCGACTACCAGGAGTGGTCTCTTGGCTTTGGAAATAAGTTTGGCAGCCACTGAAGGCTGCACAGGTTTTGCATTTCTGGACCCCCAGGTAGTATATATCATTGTGTTCTTTGTAGTATCCACCATCAGCACACACTCTCCTTACAGAGCCTTTTGACATTTGTAGGTTGTGCAGACACATCGAGCTTCATGGTAGGACCGGAGATGATCTTCTTCTTCTTCCAGTCGATCTCCCATCCATGCTCCTTTTCCAGGATCTTCAGCAATTCCTCACGCTTTGCAAGAGGCAGGTCAGTCTCTATCCTCACGAACTTGTACCAGTCCTCAGGCAGATGACCCAGATACTTCTGGCTGAGCTCGATATAGTGAGTGAGCTTGATCATGCGCCCCATGTTGTTATCACTTGGCCTGATACAGTTCTTTGCGATCATGGGCATGAGCTCTTCGATGGTCTCTGCGGTCGTAAGCAGGAACTCCGGTGAAGATGGGATCGGCATTTCCTCTCCGTTACGCGCATCGTATACTTTCCAGTCCTCTTCATTGTAGGGTTTACCAATGAGTGCACGTCTGTACTTGGAACCATGCGGTCCTACTATGACCGGTATACCTAGTCTGTTACACCCTGTACCTATGGCTGCAGCTTTCTGGGAATATGCACCCCATGCCACACCCACCGCACCGATACGGTTCATTATGTAGTCTGCTATTTCCTCAAAGTTACCTGTGATGTTCCTCTGGGCGAATATAGCGGCCACTTTGATGGCAGTACCTGTGATGTGCGAGTTAGAAACACATGAACCCACATTTATGAGGTTACCTGCCAGGAACTTGGCTGGATATTTCTCATAGAGGGTCTGACCTTCTTCGTCCTTGTACATGCCCAGGTCCATGGCAGAACACCCGGACATGACCACGATGTAATTCCTCTGGAGCATCTCATTGGCAACAGTGTACAGGTCCTTTGTGCCTTCCGGATAGTTGGAGCAGCCGACCATTGCCACGATGCCCGGAGTAGTACCCAGTACAAGATTGACGCCCTCCTCGCGGATCTCCGGGTCACTTATCTGGCCTCTGCCTGCCCTCATCTTGCCTTTCTCCTCGCGGATAACCTTCTGTGCAGCCTTTTCGATCACATTGAGGATCGGAATACCCTTTGGACATACAGGGTCACAGCGTCCGCAAGCTATACAATGATCATGGAGCTTCTCGAATTTGGTGATGTCTCCCTCAGCGGCTGCTACCATAGCGTTCATTATGGGCAGGTTGTTGGGGCATACCAGTTCACAGGCACCGCACTGCACACATGCAGAGGTCAATTTTTTCAGTTCTTCCTCAGAAGGCAGGGACTTGATACCCTTTGCATCTCTTATGGGTGCCATCTTCATGGCAAGGCGGGGAGCCACTTCTCCAAGCAGATCGAAATTCAGTATAAGTGCTCCAGGTTCCTTCCCGCTGGAAAGGTCATCGATTATCTGGTCGGCAGTATCGTTTGATCTGTTGGGAAGACCGTACATGATCTTTTCGTTAGTTGTGATCACAGGTATGAACAGTTTCTTTGCCTCATCAAGAACATCAGGTCTGACACATTGCTCGTCCACAACAATAACATCCGGAGCAGCAGAACGTATCATCTTGAGCTCTTTTGCCATGGAGCCTATAACCTTTGTCCTTGGCTGACTGCGGTCCTCCGTCTTGTAACGGGTCATGTCGATAGCTGTACAGCACAGTCCGGCAAGCTCTATCTTGTCGTTAAGGGAGTGCTCTTCCATATAGTCCATAATGTAAGTTACTCCTGCAACATTATGTCCTATGACCAGCAGTACAGGTTTTGTTGAATCTATACATCCCATGCCGATCTCTGCAAGGGAGACGTCTGGGTCGGATTTAGGCATACCGAGGCATGAGACCTGAGCAATATCGGAAACTTCCATGCCTACATGGTCCAGCATTCCTCCGTGCAGTGCTTTGGATTCGAAGTCAAGAGCTGAACCTTCCTGTCCGGCATGGATCGTAGAGAGAAGCTGCATTAGTTGCTCTTCGACATATGCCACAACTTCTTCGAGATCACCCAAGGTTTTAGGCATGATGCCTGTTACCAGCTGAGTGTTGGGAGCGAACAGGTTTGAAGGTCCCATATCAATGGGGTGGTCTCTTCCATGTACCCCTATCAGGTGATGCAGCAGGTGACGACCATGAGCTGAGTGCGCAGCTGCACCGGTGATGACCCTCAAAAGGAACTCTCTTGACTGATGTGTAGCCAGGTCAATACCGCACGCTCCTTCTTTATTTCCACCGAGATCACACTTGCCATACGTACAGTAACAGCATTGATCACAAACAGGAGTGTATACTGGCTGATAGCGGGACAGCAATTTATAGTCCCAATCCCTCAGGCCGGATACACCGGGTTTTGGTGTAGGTCCGGTTTCAATACCTTCCTCTTCGGCTTTTGTCTCTATGGCACCAACTATGTTGTTGATCGTGATCTGGACGTTCTCCAGGTCCTCAAGGGAGAACTTGCCTGTTGATATTTTAGTCATGTGTTTGGCCCTCTTTTTGTCCCACTGCATACTTGTAGACTTTTTAATAGCAACAAATGTTACAAAAAATACAATGCGTAATACTTTTATACTAGTATTTAGTTGCATCCTAATGCACAAGCGCCTATAAAAACATTCCCCTATTTATCACGATTGATTGTGATATATTTGTACATAATATGAGCTAATAAAACGTTATTACAAAAAAGAAGCAAATTGCAGTGGACTGGAACTTATATTGGTAATAGTATCATATAAAGTTTCCGCAAATATCACGATTATTCTTGACAATCAGTAGCATAGTTCTCTCAGAAACAGTTTTATTTTATGTGTCTCTAGGTAAATAGAGGATAATTTGGCGAAGGATTCGGATGACAGTTGCTGGATATGTGGTAAAAGAGAACTTTTACCTTTCAGGTGCAGGTATTGCGGAAAGGCCTTCTGTGCAGCACACAGGTTGCCGGAACAGCATGCATGCCCGGGACTGGAATTTGCCCAACGTCATTCCGGATACACTGACAGTAACATCAACAAAGATACTGATGACATATTCAAAGATATGCTCCGCACCACGACCAAAAAAGCTGCAAAGGGACTTGCCAAGGGCATTTGGGGTAGTATTATGAGTTCAATGAAGAACAGTCCTTCAATGGCTATCATCTATATTTGTTTGGTATCGTTCTTTGTCGGGAACATTTTCCTGGGAGTCAGATACTTTGATCTTTTTAAGCTCACGCCTGCATTTATGCTGGCACAGCCCTGGACGATTGTGACCCATATGTTCCTGCATGTGGATTTTGGCCATCTGTTCTTCAATATGCTTGTGCTGTTCTTCTTCGGGCGCGAACTGGAGAATAGAATTGGCAATAGCAGGTTTTTGGGAGTCTACTTTGTTTCAGGCATTGTCGCAGCTATAGGATATTCCCTCACGGTTTCAAATCCCTACTCGTCTGTGGTGGGAGCAAGTGGTGCCATTCTGGGTGTTTTTGCCACTCTTACGGTGCTTGCCCCTGACCTGAGGGTTTACGTTTATTTCATACCCATGCAAATAAAATATGCATTGCTGCTCTTTGCACTGCTGGACTTTGCATTGATAGGATCGAACGATATGGTAGCTCATACTGCCCATCTGAGCGGTATCCTTGTAGGCTTGTTCATAGGCTTCCGCATTAAGCGCAATATGAGAAAATATAATAGTGCATATAACAGTTATTATCGAAGGTGGTGATCTGGATAGCCAGAAACACTTAAGGACAAGCTATCCAAGGCCTGCTGAAGGTGAAGCTGTCCCTGTTACTTTTATCGACATGCGTGAAGTGTTTGCAGGCTGGTCCCCTGAACTGAAAAGGACGGTCTATAAACAGGACTTCATGGAGACCGAGGGTCTTAAAAGAGTGCGCGAAGTGTTCCTTCTTGAAGTATACAACTGGCTATATGAGGGTATTAGTTTCATAGAACTTTCTGAGATGGAGCTTAGCCAGTTCAAAGAAGTTCTGGACCAGCTTGCTGAAAAAGGAGGGGAGATAGTTTATACCCGCAGAAAGCAGGGCCAATGGATGATCAATTATTTCCGGCTAGTGGAACCAGAGTTGGAGAATGTGAGCGTAACAGGAACATCTATGGATAAGCTTTTTGAGAAATATGTATGACCGCTTTCATCAAAAACATCAGTAGCCTACACAAAACTATAAAACTCAATTGGCGTATAATACTAATTACATGGTTATTTTAAGTAATAATAGTAATTTATACAACATTTATACAATATAGTGAGGACAATATGCAGAACGTAAAGACCGGATTAAATTCCATTGTCAGATACCTCAGCACAAAAAAAGAGGTGGGTAGGCGCCGGATAGGTCTTCTGGTAGATGGGCCTAATGTTCTTCGTAAGGAGTTCAATGTAAACCTCGAAGAGATCAGGGATGTGCTTAAAGAGTATGGCAATGTGAAGGTAGGCAGGGTCTTTCTCAACCAGTATGCCTCTGATAAACTCGTGGAGGCCATTGAGAACAACGGTTTCGAGCCGATCATATGTTCAAGCGATGTTGATGTACGTCTTGCAGTGGAAGGAATGGAACTCGTTTTCAATCCTACCATAGATACTCTGGCCCTTGTCACCAGGGATGCTGACTTCAAGCCACTTTTAAGCAAGGCAAATGAGAACGGAAAAGAAACCATTCTTTTTGGAGTGGAGCCAGGATTCTCTGCGGCTCTCAGGAATTCTGCAGATTATGTCATCATACTTGAGAATAATCAAATGAATTTCCATGATGACGATTTCTACACAAGCGCTCCTGAAAAGACAAAACGTGCTACGGAAGTAGAGGTTATACCTGAATAAAGCACAGGTCAAGTTCCCTTGACCTCGTTGATCATCTCTTCAAGTCTTTCACTGGAAATACCGTATTTTGTTTCTGCACTGTTCTTTACCTTTTCTATAAGTGCGCATAGTGCCTCATGGCTAAGGTCATGGCCCATGCTTTTCACGATGCCTTTCAGTGCTTTTATCCCAGTGTGCTTGCCAACTATCAGACGGCGCTGGCCACCGACCATCTCCGGACTGAACAGTTCATAGGTCCTTGGTTCTTCCAGTATGGCACATACATGGATACCCGATTCATGAGAAAATGCATGCTCTCCTATAACTGCTTTTGTAACTCCGGGCTTGATCCCGGAATATCTTTCCACTTTCTTTGAAAGGCCTGTGAGTTTTCTGGTGTCATATCTGTCAATATCGTATTGGACCCTTAGGGCTACAAGCACTTCTTCCAGTGAAGCGTTACCTGCTCTCTCCCCTATGCCATTCACAGTGGTATGCAGTTGTTTGGCACCTGCTTCTGCAGCTGCCAGCGTATTGGCCGTGGCCATGCCAATGTCGTCATGGCAATGTATACAAACGGGGGTTTTCACAACTTTTTTTATTTCCTTTACAAGGTAATAGGTGGTGCTTGGGTTAAGGATGCCGATAGTATCTGCAATACTTACATAGTTCACTTTATAGTCCTCTGCGGCGAGGAACGCACGTTTCAGCGTCTCTATGTCAGTTCTGCTCCCGTCCTCTGCAGCAAACCGCACTCCCAGTCCGTGGTCCTTTGCATATTGTACGGCTTCCATGGCAAGTCCGAACATCTCCTCATAGCTTTTATGGTATTTGTGCTTGAGATGAAGTTCTGACATAGCAATGAAAATGCTTACAAAGTCCACATCACATTCAATAGCTGTCTCCACATCGCTCACCCTGGAGCGTGCCAGACAACATGTTTTTGAATTGAGGCCCATGTTAGCTATCTCTTTAACGATTTCCTTTTCGGTCTGTGAGACCACAGGGAAACCGGACTCAATTATCTCGACCCCGATAGCATCCAGCTCAGTTGCTATGTCTATTTTCTCCTCCCTCGTAAACACTACACCGGGAGTTTGTTCCCCATCGCGCAGTGTCACATCGCAGATCTCTATGTCCAGGGGCGCAAGATCAAGGTAATGCATCAATTCATTGCGTGAATAATCTTTTGTTAGTACCATGTGTCTATCACTTTTAAAATGGTCTTAAGTCTATTGTAACTGCAAATGTGTGAGGATGTTAAATATAATTTTCGCAATCAAGCGATACTATTATAATCAGAATGACCGGTATGTCACTACCACTTGAACAAAATATCAGGC
>NZ_MVQX01000072.1 GCF_002067275.1 Methanomethylovorans sp. PtaU1.Bin093
ACTGCTGTGACCCTCAGTTATTATAGTCCCACTTATGAATTGACACAAAGATCTATAAAGCCACTAAATGCAAGTGCTCGTGAAGACCTCCTGCAACTTTTCAGAGACAATGATTTTCTGGAAATGAACGCTACATATGTGCCTCAGCAAGGGCAGCCGATCGTTACGGATGTTGGAATTGTGGAGATCAGCCTGCTTCAGACGGATTTCAACAAGACCGTGAAAGTGGATCCTTACTCGCAGGAATACATGCCAGAGGGTCTGAAAGAGATAGATCAGGCATTGGTTGACCTGAAACAGTATGCTCTAAGTATATCTGCGGCAGAGGCGGAAAAGATCGCAGAGGAATGGATCAAAAATGCACCCACTTACAAGTACGATGGTTCCGAACTGACTTTAGTTAATAGTGTTGTCATGGGATCAGTCCCGGACCAGTATAGTATGACCTATAGTTTCATAAGCGGTCATGCTGGTTATGGGAACCGTTCCGGTCAGATGACAGCTGAAGTGATAACCGATCATACAGTGAACATTAAAATGTTCCAGGGTATGGTCACATCAGCGATCATTGATGGGGTATGGGATGAAATGAACCAACAAATGCTACAAAATGAACGCATCCTGCTACAATATCCGAACATGCTATGCAATGAAACACCCTGGATGAAATGGTATGCAGAAGGTAATATCCAGTTCTTCAAAGCCCCAACAGGATCCGAGCTCATTATTGCATATTACAGCAATGTCTATGGCATTGAGGTCACAGATATAGTGCAGAATACAGTGGGTTCCGGGCAATGTTCTTACACGCTTAAGGTGGTACCAACTGACGTAGAGGCTATGAAAGATATGGGGTGGCAGAATACTTGATCTGCCCCACTCTTTTAAAATCGATCACAATTCCGGCCAGAGACAACAGGGATCATGTTGGGTTTTTATACTTTCATCCGTTTCCGAATATAGTGTTGTCCTATTCTCTTTAAGAGGCAGAGCTAACGTAAAAGTACTGCCTTTCCCAGGTTCACTTTCCACATTGATCGTTCCTCCATGCAGTTCAGCAAGTTCTTTTGCCAATGCAAGACCAAGTCCGGTTCCTTCGTATTTTCTTGCACAGGAGGAATCAAGCTGAGTGAAAGGCTTAAAGAGTTTCGTCAGATCATTAGCAGGGATGCCGATGCCAGTGTCCGTTACAGATATATATGCCATTTCATCATCTTCCCTGCTTCCAATGGTCACGGAACCACCGATATCCGTGAATTTGATAGCATTGCCAATCAGATTATATAAGATCTGCCTCAATTTTGCTTTATCCGCCTGCACTGCCCCGAACTGTGAGTCGGCCCTGATCTTCAGTACAATTTCCTTACTTGCTGCAAGATGCTGCATGGCAGAGACCATTTCATCCACAAGTTCTTTTACGTAGATCTTCTCTTTATAGAGCTGCATTTTTCCGGACTCGACCTTTGAGATATCAAGAATATTGTTAATAATATTCAACAGATGTTTTCCACTATTGGATATGTTCTTCAGGTATTTTGCCTGTTTTTCATTGATCTGACCAAAATATCCTTCGGAAAGTACCTCTGAGAAACCTATGATCGAGTTAAGCGGTGTTCTCAACTCATGGCTCATAGTGGCCAGGAATTCGCTCTTTGTACGATTGGAGTTTTCTGCAACGATCTTAGCTTTCAAGAGGTCTTCTTCAGTTCTCTTACGTTCGGTACTATCTATACAAAAACCTACTACTCTGTCATCTGACAGTTTCACCGCTTCAACTACCATATAATATTTTGTCCCATTTTTCTTAATGAAACAGAATTCTCCAGTTGATCTGCCCGTACTCAGAAGCTGCTTGAATGAATTGATAGCAGCTTCTTTAGATTCCGGAGCATATAGGTCCAGCCGATGCATGTTCAACAATTCATTTTTAGAATAACCGGTTATTATGCATGCTGCCGGATTAACTTCGATGTATCTGCCAGCAGCATCTGCTACAAAAATAAGTTGAGGAGAGTTATCGATATACGCACGATATTTCTTTTCGCTCTCCTTTAACACTTGTTCTGCAATCTTCTGTTCATGGATGTCGATCGCTATCTCAAATCTCACCATTCGTCCGTCGGGCCACTTTATAGCTTTATCTATACAGCGATACCACCGATCATCGACATTATTCTGGAGTTCCCAGATATGGGTTTGGCCTATGTTCTCTCCAAAGATCAGATGATTTGTGCAAAAAGAACATGGAGAATCGAGATTTTGAAATACTGAGTAACATTTTTTTCCAAGGATCTCATTTCCATACCTTTTTTTCATAGGTGAGTTCACAAATAGTATCTCGTAATTAACTGGATCACAAACATAAGCCGGCTGATCAAAAGCCTCAAGAACTGAAACAAGTTGTTCTTGTGTTATTGCAGTTTCTTCATCTATCCGTTTTCTGGGCGTAATGTCCCTGCTGACACCCAGGATCCCTATCAGTGTACCAGATGATGTGTAAAGAGGAGCTTTGAATGTTTCAAAAAGAACCTCCTTCCCATTGAAGTCAACTGCCAGTTCTTCAATTTTCAAGAAATTATTCTCTTCAATGATCTTTTTATCATTTGTGAGGAAATGGTTGGCAAGTTCATTTCCGAACAGATCATGATCGGTTTTTCCAATGATCTCTTCTTTTGGGCGACCGAGGAATTTTGAAAAGGCAGGGTTGCATAAAATATACTTTCCCTGCCTATCCTTACAAAAGATCAGGTCAGGAATCGAATTGACTAATTCATGGAAAAGCACTGTATTTTCAAATATTTCCAATTCTGTATGTTGCTTGAACGAATTGGCTTCCAGCTCTTTTATACGTCCTTTTAGTTCATGTACTTCTTTTAGGAGCTGATCTCTTGATTTTCCTTCATCGCTCATTTTTAGTCTCACTATACAGGCAGATGATTTTTTGATACGGATTCTCCGACTTAATCTATATATAATTTTAGATATATAAAACTATTTTGTGTGTTGATCTTGATATTAAAATATAGTTCTGGAATAATATCTTAAACTAAACGTGCTATTATAGAGAGAGAACTAGTTCTCTTTTATCTTCATCTGGAATCTGAAATAGTTATTTCAATTGTAACATGGAGAGATAGGGATCATCGCTATTCGAGGAAATAAAGAGCAGATAGATTTATATAATTCAGAAAATATTTAATAAAATAGATTAAGAAGCAAAAGCTATTAGTGCCTTGTTCAACAATAGATTTCAGTCAACTTCACATGAATATGTATAAAGTTAGCGTTGTAACTAAAATGGTCTTACGAGGCAAAGTACAAATCCTGGGTCAAAAGCAAAAGTCAAACCTGCAAAACTGACAAAAACCGGTAAATCTAAAACAGTTATCACACATCCTGATCTTACAAAGCTGATCACTTAATCATTCATATTGATACAATAACGAGGGAAATATGCAGCAATTATCGAACGATCAAAGATCAATAGCCTATTTTTCAATGGAGATAGGGATTGATGAAAAAATCCACACTTATAGCGGCGGCCTGGGGATATTGGCCGGTGACACGATACGCTCATCGGCTGATCTGAAGGTGCCTCTGGTTGCGGTAACTCTTCTTTATCGCAAAGGGTACTTCCGCCAGAAGATCGAGGCAGATGGTTGGCAGCGGGAAGAACCGGCAGCCTGGGATGTTGAAGGTATTCTGGAGGAAATGCCTCAGAGAACTATTGTCATGCTGGAAGGAAGAACCGTCCATTTGAGGGTCTGGAAATATGAGGTCAAAGGGGTTAGCGGCTTTACAGTACCTATCTATTTCCTTGATACAGATATGCCTGAGAACCATGAATGGGACAGGACCCTGACCCATCATCTTTATGGCGGGGACGAACACTACAGGCTCTGTCAGGAAGTCATCCTCGGTATTGGAGGTATCAGGATGCTCCGAGCCCTCGGCCATCAAAATATCGGGAGTTTCCACATGAACGAGGGGCATGCAGCACTTCTTACACTTGAACTGCTGGACGAACACGCAAAAAAGGATGGCAGAGGGTATTTGATAGAAGATGACAGGAAAGCTGTGAGGCGCAGGTGTGTATTTACGACCCACACTCTTGTTCCTGCCGGCCATGATAAATTTCCAATAGATATGGCACGCAGGGTGCTTGGGCAAAGAGAGGATTTCTTCGCTTTGGAAGGCGTCATTCATAACGACGATTCTCTTAATATGACCCGTCTGGCCCTCAACCTCAGCCGCTATGTGAATGGAGTAGCACGAAAACATGGAGAAGCTACACGGCTCATATTCACTGGTTACTCTATTAATTCCATTACTAATGGAGTTCATGCTGCTACCTGGGTTTCAGAACCTTTCCAAAAACTCTTTGATAAATATATTCCTATCTGGAAACAGGATAATTTCAGCCTGCGCTATGCGCTTAGTATCCCAAAACAGGAGATTTGGGTTGCCCATATGCAGGCAAAAAACAAATTGCTCGACCATGTAAACAAGCAAACAGGTGTTCTCATGGACGAGAATATACTGACCATAGGCTTTGCAAGGCGGGCTGCGACCTATAAACGAGCTGATCTGTTGTTCCAGGATATAGAAAGATTAAAAAGAATATCCTCTCAGGTTGGAAAGATACAGGTCATATATGCCGGCAAGGCGCATCCCCGGGACTATGAGGCTAAGAAGCTTATCCAGCGTATATTCCAGGCTAAACAAACTCTTAATGGGGACATTAAGCTTGTGTATCTTGAAGATTACAACATGACCATCGGCGCGATGATAACAGCTGGGGTGGATATCTGGCTGAACACGCCTGAACCGCCAATGGAAGCATCTGGGACCAGTGGAATGAAGGCTGCTTTGAACGGAGTTCCCAATCTGAGCGTACTGGACGGATGGTGGATAGAAGGAAACATAGAAGGGGTGACCGGGTGGTCCATTGGAGAAGCGGTCATAGGAAACGGGGAAAACCGTAATCATGCCCTTGATGCAACCTCTTTGTACGATAAACTGGAACAGGTGATAGTTCCTCTTTTCTATAATAACAGGGAGCAATTCATTAGCATGATGTCGCATTCCATTGCTATCAATGGCTCATTCTTCAATACCCATAGGATGATGCAGGAATATGTGCTCAACGCCTACTTCCTATGCTGAGGCGATCTGAAAGGTCGAACAAAAGATAAACTAGAAAGGCAGATGATCTTTCATTTTTCATCTGCCTTTTATCCATTCTAATATCAATGGCAGCATCCATTCTTACCAAAGAATTCTTGCGCAAGGGCATTCACCTTACATCTTTAGTTATAGTAGTGGTCTATGTTCATCTGGGAAAGCAAATAGTATTGGATATGCTCATTGTATATCTTGTGTTCATTTTACTGATCGAGCATTTCCGTCTCAGTCGTGGTGCAAAGATCCCATTGCTGGATTTTTTGTATAGGGAAAAAGAAAGGTCATGTGTGGGAGGTCATGTTTTTTTTGTCCTGGGCTCTGTCGCTGCTATCAGTGTG
>NZ_MVQX01000073.1 GCF_002067275.1 Methanomethylovorans sp. PtaU1.Bin093
CATCACACCTCCTGCATCCGTCACTGATCTTGGAGAAACTGATGTCGGTCCAACCTGGATCAACTGGACGTGGACAAATCCCACAGCTCCGGACTTCAGTCATGTGATGGTGTACCTGAACGGTGCATTTGTGACAAACACATCCGGTAGTTCTGTCAATTACTACAATGCAACCGGACTTACTGAAGGACTGACTTACAGCATCGGTCTACACACAGTCGATACTTCCGGGAACATCAATTCCACATGGGTGAATGATTCAGCAACTACTCCAATACCTTCAGACATCACACCTCCTGCATCCGTCACTGATCTTGGAGAAACTGATGTCGGTCCAACCTGGATCAACTGGACGTGGACTAATCCCACAGCTGCGGACTTCAGTCATGTGATGGTGTACCTGAATGGTATATTTGTCACAAATACATCCGGTAGTTCTGTCAATTACTACAATGCAACCGGACTTACTGAAGGACTGACTTACAGTATCGGTCTACATACAGTCGATACCTCCGGGAACATCAATTCCACATGGGTGAACGATTCAGCAACTACAGTGAAACTCCCGAAGGTCTTCGGCTTATCGGGGACCAATATCACAATCAGCTCGATAACACTGATATGGGGAGCTTCTAGTGACACTTTCAGGGTGGAAATATTCAGGGATAATATACTTATCGGGGATGTACGCGGAGTAACAACATATGTAGACAGTAACCTGAGCAGTAGTACGAAGTATAGCTATACCTTGATCCCATACACTGTGAATGGACTTGAAGGTAAAGCTGTGAGCATTAGCCTCACAACAGCTTCTCCCAGCAGCGGCAGCGGCGGTGGTGGAGGAAGCAGTACCAGCAAGACTAGCAGTGGTGGTGGAGGCGGCGGTGCAGGCAGTGCTGAAGACTTTACAAATGTGGTAATGAAAGATGTGGACACTGAATACCTTGCAATGAATACCAATGTTACCTATGAGTTCACAAGAGAAGGTAATCCCATTCAGTCGGTCAGCTTCTATTCTCTTAAGAACTCGGGACAGATAACGTCTACTATAGAGGTGTTGCACAATAGGTCCAAGCTGGTGAAAAGCAGCCCTGAAGGACTTATCTATAAACATGTCAACATCTGGGTGGGCAAGTCAGGGTTTGCCACGGCAGCTAACATTAAGGATGCTACTGTAAGGTTCAGGGTCACTGGCTCATGGCTTGAGGAAATGGGTGTGAACCCTGCAGATGTTAGGCTACAGAGATATAATGGAAATGCATGGGAAGTGTTGCCTACTACCATGGAAAGCAACACTACAAGCTATGCAATATTCGAGTCCCGGACACCGGGTTTCTCTCCGTTCGCTATCACTGCTGAAAAAGCAGTTGTGGCATCTGTGGACGATGAAACTGCTGAAGGACCAATTATGCCAGGGGATGTAGGTGTGGAAGAAACACAATCCGAAAGGTCCGGAATATGGACATTCATGTTGGCCATTCTGATAATAGGTACTCTTGCAGTAGGATATGCGTATCTGAAGAAAAGGCAAAATTGATCTATGCTACCCCTGTACAAAGGTACAGGGGATTTTACAGCAAAACCAGAATAATCTCTGATGCTATCCAATAGCTGAAAAAGTTGTTTCTATCCTCCCTTATTTTCTATTGATCCCATCTATTGATGTTTGTCAAATGAAGTTGATCATATTGTCCTTGGAAAGAGATTAAGAATATATAATTACATAATAAAAATATATTTCTATTCACAATTTTTATTGCGTATGTTCAAATAGTGCCTCATACCATATATTTCTATGTGTATCCACTAAGGCAATTTCCCATAAACTGGTGGAGTGGGTGTATATACAAATCATATCAAGTAGATTCATCTTTTCTGGAATTGTATTGCTGTTCCTTATACTGATGGCTGGACTCGGTTCAGCTGATAAGGTTAATGTGGAGCAGGTGGGACACTTTGGTGGACATATAAGTGGTGTTGCACTAGAGCACAATTATGCATATATTGGACAGGGTAAAGATCTTGTTGTGCTGGATATAAGTGATGTTTCCAATCCTTCAGAAGTGGGAAGGGTAATCATTCCATCAAGGGTGGATGAGGTTGTTTTGTCGGAAAATTATGCTTTTATAACCGGTTATGAGAATGGTCTTTTTGTTGTGGATATCACCGATCCTTCAGTACCAAAACTTGTTGGCAGCTATGATACTCAAGGAGCAGATAATATTGCTGTTTCAGGCAATTACGCCTACATAGCTGTTGGTGATGGTCTTGTGATACTGGATATCAGTAATCCTTCTGGACCAGCATTTGCAGGTAAATATAACATTGGTTCTGCATTGGACGTAGCCGTGGCAGGCAATTATGCCTACATAGCTGGTTGGGTCACTGGTCTTTCCACCTTGAATGTAGAGAAACCCGCAGAAAAGACATCGGGATTCGGCTTCTTGCTGGCAGTATCAGCAATTGGAGGCGCATTTATGGTTTTAAGAAGAATGAAGTGATATAAGTAGTAAATCTATAATGAGAAATAGGTATCAATAACAATTGTTAGCAGGGTATTAGATAAGTCGTGTTACGTAACTCACTCAGCACTAACACTTCCTCCAAAAGTGTTCAGCACCTACAACATTTATGCACGACTTATCAAACCCATTTTCGTTGGGGTCTAAATCCATTTCTTCCATAGGGGAGGGATATAACTTGTGGCATCCAAGCTTATGATATTTAGAAGAATACACCAAGATATCATAAGCTTGTGGCCCTGTTCTTTCCCCCATATGCACATATATGCATCTAAAGGCTTATAAAATGTTCTTTTTGAATGCGTTTACTACAACATATATGATTCATATAGAACTTGATTCGCAGTATACGGAGGCTTGGAGTCGTAAAGGTGGTACCCTTGAGGCTCTGGGTAGACATCAAGAAGCTCAAATGTGCTATGATAAGGCTAAGGAATTGGGATATAGGAATGAAAATATCCATTTTCATTTTCTACAAATTGTTTCTAGCATATATACATACCTACAACCCACAGCTGCCCGTTCATGTGAAGTACTTCTGCCTGCATCAACACGGTCTGAGTAGCTTTCTTCTGCTTGTCTGGAGGATGCCCATACTTACGCAATATCCTCTTCATAAGCACACGCATCTCTGCACGTACATTCTCTCGCACGGTCCAGTCAATAGTACAGTGGCTACCAGTTCCCTTGCAATTGTCTGCAGGATATCATCAATGATAAGGTCAATGAACTCCTTGATGACATGAGCGGTTTTTATGAAACGGTTATAATAGCTTCTAAGAGCCAGCTCAAGAATATCGGAATTCTACAGAGGCCCAATTTTTATTGTTAATTAGGTGATTATGGGTAGCAAAAAGAATATAATCTTTATTATTATATTATATATAAAATATTTATTTGTAAATATACCCGGGAGCTATGGAAAAAGATGATCATATGGGCAAAGGCGTTCTTTTCAATGTTTGTCGTATTTATTTTATCAACATTGCTGCCTTACGCGGGAATAAATGAAAATGCAACATTCAAAATACAACTGATCCTGATATTCTGTGTTTGTATCGTTGTTTTTTATCTTTCAGTTACCTATTCTCTTTCTGTTTCCAAAGATCATGTACCTGTAAATGGTGAGGCATGCCGGTCTCAGGTGCCGGCAGTTAATGGATCTCCTGTACCCCTGGTTCCTGATCATTCACCTAATAGTTTCAGATATGAGTTCCCGGAAATAATGTCTATTCTCTCTCTCCTTTCTGGAACAGCGGAAGGTATCGATAAAATATTAGGCCATATTGGGGAATTGACAGATTGTACAAGATGTTCCTTCTATGAGATACAAGGTACTGTCAAGATAGCTAAAAGAAAATATCTCTGGGTAAAGAACGGAGCTTATGTCCAAACGGATGTATTCCATAACTCCAGGATGAAAATGTTCCCTTTGGTATTTAGCAGTATGAACAGCAAAAAAACAGTGTATATAAAGGATGTTCTGGCATATGCTGACCAAGCAGCTCCCGATCTGAAAATGCTGCAGAAGCAGGTAAAAGTTTCTTTCATTGCCATTCCACTGGTCAATGAAGGGGAAGTCTTTGGTTTCATAACCGTTGAAGATTCTAAAGTAACCGGTTCTCTGGAAGAAGAGCCAGGGGATCTGATCTTTTTATCAGAACTACTAAGGATAGCGATAGTTCAGAAAAAGTTCATAGATGAACTCTCTTTATTCAAAAATCTTGTAAACAGGTCTAATGATTATATTATAGTAATAGATCGCAACAGTTCCAAGGTACTGGATGTCAATGAAACGCTCTGTGCTCAGACAGGGTATTCGAGAACAGAGTTCATGGCAATGGATAAAGATCTTTTGATGGATACAGTGGGTAATTTCTGGAATGGGGCTTTCTTTGAAACTTGTGGGAGTCGCTATCTGGATGTTGATTCCAGTTTCAAGGCAAAAACAGGAAAGAAGATACCTGTGGAGATCAACGTCACATTTATAGCACACGATGACAGTGGATATGTCCTTGCTGTTGCCAGGAACATTACTGAGCGCAAAGAAAGGGAGATCATGCTCCAAAAGACGAGAGATAGGGTTGAACTGGCTCTCAATGGCGCTGATCTGGGCATGTGGGACTGGGATGTGGCCACCGATGAGCTTGTTTTTAATGAACGCTGGGCAGAAATGCTTGGCTACAGGGCTGCAGATCTTCCTCCTAATTTTAGAACGATAGCTGGAATGATCCATGAGCAGGACAGGGATAGAGTGATCTCTGTCCTCAGAAACATCAGACCCTCCTCTCCTTTCTTTGAGGAAGAGTTCAGGGTCAATACCCTAGGTCAAGGATATAAATGGTTGCTTGTAAGGGGTAAGGCCACAGAGTTCGATAATGAAAGCAAGCCATGCAGAATAACGGGAACTGCTATGGATATTACCCAACGTAAACAATCTGAAGAACATCTCAGACAATATGCAGATAAACTACAGCGCTCAAACGAAATGAAAGAGTTGTTCACTGATATCTTGCGACATGATCTGCTTAATCCGGCAGGAACTATCAAAGGATTCACTGAAATATTGCTTGAGAACGAGAACAATGCACAGAAAATATCAATTCTTGAGAAGATCCATAAAAGTGATGCTAAACTCATCGATATGATCGATACTGCATCCAAGTTAGCTAAACTTGAATCTCAGGACGGTCTTGAATTCTCTGTAATGGATATTGGTGGGATCATTCATAGTGTAGCTGAAAACCTACGGCCCATGATCGAAAAAAAGAAAATGTCTGTTATCACACGTTTCTCTGGGACCCACAGTTCAGCTGTTAATCCCATAATTGAAGAAGTATTTGCTAACTTCCTCACCAATGCCGTGAAGTACAGCTCTGAGAACACATCTATATCCATTGATATATTTGATGAAGGCAATATGTGGAAAGTAGCTGTCAGCGATCAGGGTGAAGGTATTTCCGATGCTGATAAACCTTATGTTTTTGACAGGTTCAAGCGGGTCACAAAGAAGGGTGTCAAAGGTAGTGGTCTTGGCCTTGCCATAGTTAAAAGGATAGCTGAACTGCATGGTGGTGAAGTGGGTGTGGAGGATAATCCTGAAGGCAAAGGTAGCAGATTCTGGATCAGGTTGAATAGGGTTTGAAGATCACAATATATTTTATATTAAACTGACCCGGATGACATCTATTCTTCATGTGGTCCCTGATCCCCATGAAGGAAAAGTTTATGTAAGAGAGATACATGTATAGGGTGCTCGTGTTAACAACACGTAACACCTACTTCGAGCCGGGGTGGGGTAGCGGTTATCCTGTGGCCCTGTGGAGGCTACGATTCGAGTTCGATTCTCGATCCCGGCCCCATTTTCAAACATTTCTATTTTAAAGTTCATTTTTCTCTTAAACTTATCTTTCTTCGTATTCAGTAATAATACCCTACATACTATATCCAATGATGAAAAAAGCTTAGGAGAACTCGTTGAGTTTCAGTTGTCTGCGTGGGCAGTATTCACCCGGTATATCCAAAGGGTATTCACTTGTGAGGCATGCAAGGCACAGGTTTTCCTTTTCGATGCCTATTGCCCGGACCAATCCCTCTATGCTTAAATATCCAAGTGAGTCAGCATTGATCACGGCTTCGACCCCTGCCACTGTTTTATGAGCTGCTATCAATTCATTTCGGGTACCCATATCTATTCCAAAATAACATGGAGCTATTATCGGAGGGCTGCCAATGCGTGCATGTATCTCTTTTGCACCGGCACGCCTTATCATATCAATGATACGCCTGGAGGTAGTCCCCCGTACTATGCTATCGTCAATAAGAACTATCCGCTGGTCTTTGATGTTCTCGGAGATAGTGTTCATCTTGAGCCGCACAGCTGTTTCGCGCATTGCCTGTCCAGGGAGAATGAATGTCCTGCCAATATACCGGTTCTTCATTAGCCCTTCACTATACTTTATATTTGCTTCGTATGAATAACCAATTGCAGAAGTTATTCCTGAATCAGGCACAGGCGATACAATATCTGCTTTTACAGGATGTTCACGGGCAAGTTCTCTGCCTATCTTCTCCCGGACATTATACACAAGCTTACCATTAATGATAGAGTCAGGACGTGCAAAATACACATATTCGAACACACAATGTGCATGACACTTCTCCTGGACCAGACGATAGCTTTCAAATGTATCGTTCTTAAAAACGATCAATTCCCCAGGCTCTACTTCCCTGATCAATGTCCCATTGAGCGTGTCTACAGCAACACTTTCGGAGGCAACTATAAAGCCACGATCGAGTTCCCCTATACATAATGGTTTAAAACCCAGGGGATCTCGTAACGCATATAACTGATCATCTATGAGTATGGCAAGTGAATAGGAACCCTTTAGCCTTTTGATCACATTTGAGATAGATCCGATCGGGTCGTGGCGCAATAGTTCTTTTACAAGAAGGTGCGCGATCACTTCTGTGTCGGAATTGGTAATGAATATACGACCTTCCAATTCCAGTTCATTTCTCAGGGCTCTGTAGTTTGCCAGGTTTCCATTATGGGCGATCGCTATAGTACCGCTCTTATACTTTACTATCAGGGGCTGGCAGTTCTCTATTTTTGAGTCCCCGGTTGTAGAGTACCGTACATGGCCTACACCTACGTTGCCTTTTAGTTCCACAAGGTCTTTCTTGGCATATACTTCGGGCACCAATCCCATACCTTTAATGGATTTACCATGCAGTCCATCATGCACAGTGATACCTGTGGATTCCTGCCCTCTGTGCTGCAGGGCATAAAGGGCATAGTATATCTGAAGAGCAGTTGGGTTGTCTGTGGATGCGCCATCCTGCATCACAACACCAACAACACCACATTCCTCTTTCATCTATACTCCAAAAGAGAAAATCTTATGACGCTTAGAATTTGCACTTACGTTCCCATTTATAACTTCTCATACGTGGTGTCCTGCCAAAACCACATGCAGTACACTGCTTTGTATGGATATTAAGTGACACTCTACCACAGCGCCTACATGTTACATGTGTGCGCTTTTGCCTTTTTCCCATCGAAGGAGTACCTTTTGACATCTATCTTCACCTTTTTTACTATTTCGTCTCTCTATTTAATTATCATTATATTTACTATCAATTAGTTAACCATGTATCAGGCGAACCCCAGACAGTACCATAGGATAAATATGTTACGGGGATACGTATACTACGTTGTCACCCCTTATTATTACAGTACCCAGTTTCCTAGCCTCTCCTTCCTTAAGCTCTTCAGCTTCCTCGAGAACAAGGTTCATGTGTACATCGTAGCCCTGCAAATTTCCTCTGAACTCGCGGGCTCCTTTCAATCTCACAATAACAGGTGTGTTCAAAGCATCGTTCAGTATATCAAGAGGTCTGTTTCCCATTTAAAGCCGCCCTCATCTTAATAGATCAAAGTAGTCCGGAATGATATGTGTATCAACGGAATGATAGCATTATACTGGTCACCATTGTGTATAGTCAGATATAAAACTATCGAACATGGTATTACATTGACGATATGAAGAACAGGGTATAGATCACCCCAGACCATAATGTATTTAGGACATTGTCCATATTTCTTCCCGTATCCTTATAGTGATCCTTTTTGCAGGAACACAGATGGTGAACATAATGTCCGGTATTCCCGTGGTAATGACAATAGCAGGTTCTGATTCAGGTGGCGGTGCAGGTATTGAAGCTGATATAAAGACTTTCGCAGCCCTGGGGGTACACGGCAGCTGTGCCATAACTTCTGTCACGGCGCAAAATACAACGGGTGTGCTCAGCGCCTATGATCTGCCTCCCCATGTGATAAGTGCGCAGATAAATGCCGTATGTTCTGATATGGATGTCAGATGGGCAAAGACAGGCATGCTCTCTTCTGTTGAGATAGTTGGTTTAGTGGCAAAAGAGGCACGTTCCCATAGATTATCTCTTGTGGTGGATCCTGTGATGGCAGCGGAAGCAGGTGGGGACCTTTTGCGTAAAGATGCTGTGAAGGCACTTAAAGAGGAACTGCTTCCATTCAGCAAGGTGGTAACGCCCAATGTCCATGAAGCATGTACGCTCTCAGGTATTGATATTAAGGATGTGGAGGATGCAAAAAAAGCAGCAAAAAAGATCACAGAGTTTGGTGTAGAGGTCGTGATAGTCACAGGCGGCCATCTAGATGCATCTGATGTGGTATATGAAGCTGTTTCTGATAAATTCACTGTGGTACCGGGTAAGTTCCTGGAAGGTGGCACCCATGGATCGGGATGTACTTATGCTGCATGCATTGCAGCTTTTCTATCCAAAGGACATTCGATCATAGAAGCTGCCACGTTTGCAAAATCCTTTGTTGAAAAAGCTATAATCAGCAGTGTGAAAGTGGGGCATGGGGTGGGACCTGTGAACCAGCTGGGTTCAACTCTCAGGGATGCTCATCGCTTTGCAGCTCTTCAAAATACTATTTCAGCTGCTGATTTACTGGTCTCATGTGATGATTTCGGGCGACTCATTCCGGAAGTGGGGTGTAATATTGCCATGGCGATCCCTTCTGCCACTGTAGTGGCAGATGTGGCCGGAATTAACGGACGTATAGTCCGTGTAAGGGGCAGGCCCTACATCGCAGGAGTTGTGGAACTAGGAGGTAGTGGACATGTTGGAAGAATGGTTCTTGCAGCTATGGAATTTGATCCGTGTGTAAGGGCAGCTGTCAATTTAAGGTACTCGGAAAAAACACTTCTCATATGCAAGGAATTGGGGCTTTCTATTTCTTCTTTTGACAGGGCTGATGAGCCGGCACAGGCCAGTACGACCGGTACCGTGGATCGGGACGTGACCTGTGCAATTGAGAAATTCGGTTCAGCTGGTTTGAAAAAAGTGCCTGATATTATATATGATACAGGCGGTCTTGGTAAGGAACCCATGATCAGGCTTTTCGGAAAAAGTGCTGAAGAGGTTGCCTGTCAAGCAGTTAAGATCGCAAGATCATATTCCAGCATCAATGATACTGATGATCATATTGGTGTTTGATCTTTGTGTGTAATATGCGAAAGTTTATTCTTTAAATGGATGAGAACATGCAGGATTTCATTATAATTGGACATAAGGCTGTTACAACCGGAGGCTTTTCGCTTAATGATATGCCAGGCTCTGCAGGAAGGATGGATATTCTATGCAGATGTATAAATTCGGTTTTTTTCCTGTCTCACGATCTGCGACGGGACGTGCAGGCACATCTGTTACTTCTGGGTGAGCCCAATCCTCCCAGGGTCATACGTTTCAATGGCGAGAAACTGAGATATCTAAATCCGGATGAAAGAAGTGCAGGCGCATTGATCAAAAAAGCATTGGAAATAGATGACATCTCTTCCATTGAGACCCGCTCGACCCCGGGAGTCTGGATAAGGGAAGCTGATCTAAGCACTTTGCTGAGTGAATTTTCCAGTGATGGTCGCAAAATATTTTACCTCAGGGAAGATGGTGAAGATATACGGAGTATCTCTGAGGGGCTTAAAGACGGAGTTTTTATCCTTGGGGATCATCTCGGGCTTACGGAAGATGAGGAAAAACTTGTACTGGGAATGTCCGCAGGCACTATCTCAGTAGGGCCGCTATCATTACATGCAGATCATTGCATAATCCTTATACACAATGAGCTAGATAGAGTTGCGTTCGGTCAGATACAAAGATAACTGTTTTATCTTGGTTTGCCATTAGATGACCAGGACATAAATTCAGAGTGATTAGATGAGCATATTCGATACCGCTAAGATGATAATCCATGAAGGGCCGATCTGCGACAACTGCATGGGAAGGCAGTTCGCAAAGTTATCCACGGGCCTTACCAATGCCCAGAGAGGTAATAGTCTGAAGATGGCGCTTGCCATGGAAGGACACCGGATACATAAAGAAGAAGGAGATGATTCTCTCCTCAGGGAGCTTGCTTCAAGCTCCGGTTATGTGAGAAAGGTACTTGGCGTGCATGGGGAAGACGAACGTTGCTGGGTATGTCTTGGTTTGTTCATTGACCTCGAAAAATGGGCCGATCTTGCTGTTGCTGCACTTGAAGGTCTTGAATATTCCAGTTTTCTTGTGGGCACCAAGGTCAGCGGCCTTCTGAGTGAGAACGAGGAGATCCTCTGGAGCGAATGCAGTATTGCCCATGCCGAGCAGCTAAAGACCGAAATGAACAGGGAAGTGGGAAAACTTATCGCATCCAGGACAGGCAAAGTGGTGGACTTCGAAAAGCCCGAGATAGTTGTGATGCTTGACCTCGCTGCCGAGACCCTGAGCCTTCAGATAAGATCTCTTTATATTGAGGGCCGCTACAAGAAACTTATCAGGGGGATCCCTCAGACAAGGTGGCCATGCCGTAATTGTAAAGGCAGAGGATGTGAAAAATGTAATTTTACCGGTAAGCAATACCCGGAATCTGTAGATGAGCTGATAAAAAAAGATGTTGTCGATGCAGCCTCTGCTGCTGATACTGCATTCCATGGTGCAGGAAGGGAAGATATCGATGCTCTCATGTTGGGCAGTGGCAGGCCTTTTGTGGTGGAGGCCATCAGTCCACGAATTCGTACCATCGATCTGAAACAGCTTCAGGAAGCTATTAATACTCATGCCGGCGGTAAGGTGGAAGTACATGGGTTGCAGGTCGTATCAAAGGATACGGTAGAGAAGCTGAAAGCAGCTCATGCGGATAAAGTATATAACCTTAAAGTTACATTCACTGACCCAGTTTCAAAGGAAGAACTAATATCAGCACTGGAAAGTCTTTCAGGTGCAGAGATCCAGCAACGCACGCCTCAGCGCGTATCCCACAGAAGGGCTGATCTGATCCGAAAAAGGTATGTCCATGTTATAGAACTTTTAGGATGGGAGGCAGACCATGCAATAGTGAGGGTCAGCTGCGAGGGCGGCCTCTATGTAAAAGAACTTGTATCCGGCGATGAAGGGCGGACCGTTCCAAGTCTCACCGGAATATTAGGTAAGCAGGCAACAGTTGCTGAACTTGATGTAGTGAACGTTGACATTTGAGCTATTATCCATTAATCACAATACATACAACGGAGAAGAATTATGTCACATGGTGAGAGACACTGTACAAGGTACAAATTGAAGAAGACCATAAGGGAAAGAGGTATTTCCCCAGTAAGTAAGGCTATTCAGGAATTCAATAACGGACAGATGGTACACATAGATATCGACCCAAGTGTCCAAAAAGGAATGCCAAATCCGAAATTTCAGGGAAGCACGGGTAAAGTCGTTGGCCAGAGGGGCAGAGCTTATCTATTGCAGGTAAGGGACGGGAATTCCATGAAAGAGGTAATTTCCCTGCCGCAGCACCTGAAACCTCAGAAGTGATGGGAATAATACCTTCACTGGCAACATTTTAAGATCATTATCGATAAATATATCTTGATGTGTGATTATAAGCTATATGTTATCGATAGAGTTCCACATACTGTAGGATACATTAAGAGTGTATTTAGATGATAGTAAAGAACATTCTAAGTGAAGAACTTCTGACCATCTCTGAGGTCAGGGAGATGCTCAATGAGATCATGGAAGATCGCCTAAGTAAAGGAGAGGAGCTCAGGTACGAGCTACGTAAGGCTATCAACCATGCGGAGATGTTCTCCAGGATGAGCGCCCAGAGGTCACGGGAACTTGTTAACAAGCTCATGGAATTGGAAAAGATGAAACCAGAGATCGCTGTACGGATAGCCGACATAGCTCCCCAGACAAGGGACGAACTCAGGACCCTGTATGCAAAGGAACGGTACACTCTTTCCGAATCCGAGCTGGACTCGATATTGGACCTTGTGAGCGAGGCAGTAGAATAGATTTATATTTGAATATCCCATTTTTATTTTGATTGTTGTACGCAAGCATTAGCGGTTAGTTTTACGGAAGTGTTTAGTATGATGACAAGGGGAAAATCACCTGAAAGAGAGGACTACGCATGGATCATAGATTATCTGCCCTACGGCAGTAGTGTGGATTCCAAGCCCTCCTACCAGAAAAAACCTCTCGTTCAGGCTGTAGGGGAAAAACACTTTGCCCTCATGGAATTAGTACCTAAAGAGAATGCAGTACCTCAGATCGGGTCGAGGGTCTATATTGGCGAAGGGGACCGTGATGTTATTGATCATGTTAAGCACAGGATCGGTTTCAATGATCTCAGCCATGGCTCTCAGCTAGAGCTTCCATATATGGTTGAGAAGATGGTACTTCTTGATGAGCAGCGTTTCGTGGATTTCTTCAATGATGCGCATCCTATAACCAATCGATTGCACATGCTGGAACTACTTCCGGGTATCGGGAAGAAGCTCATGTGGGCTATCATCGATGAACGTAAGAAAGGCAATTTCACCAGCCTTAAAGAACTTCACGGAAGAATAGGGGGCCTGCACTCTCCTGAAAAGATCATCGCTAACCGTATAATCGATGAGCTCAAGGACGACAATATCAAATACAGGCTATTTACCCTGCCTCCCCGCCGTCCCAAGCAGGAATAAGGGTGGAAGTATCCTTGGTCCGCAGTATTCTGCGCCATTATGGCATACATGGAGGGCAGCATGACCAGCATTTTCTGGTGGATGAGGCTATCCTGGACAGGATAGTCGAATCTGCAAATATTGCTCCTGATGAGACTATCCTTGAGATCGGTGCAGGCATAGGCAACCTGACAGAGCGTCTATTGCGCCGGGCCGGCAGAGTAATAGCAGTCGAATTTGATCCAAAGCTTGTGGCTGTACTGGAAGACAGGTTCAGGGGAGAAGAGAAACTGCAGCTTATCCACGGGGATGTCCTGAGGGTGGAAATTCCCGTCTTCGATAAAGTAGTGGCGAACCTGCCGTACTCCATTTCTTCGGAAATAACCTTCAAGCTCTTCAGGTACGATTTCAAGCTGGGGATACTAATGTACCAGTATGAGTTCGCCCGGCGCATGATCGCAAAGCCTGGATCAGATGATTACAGCAGACTAACAGTGAATACTGCATACTTTGCAGATGCATCTATTATTATGAAAGTTCCAAAAGGTGTTTTTTCTCCTCCGCCTCAGGTAGAGTCCGCTGTGGTAAAGGTCTGCCCAAGGCCAGCTCCTTTTACAGTAACTAACAAGGATTTTTTTCTGAAGTTCGTAACAGCGGTCTTTACCAAAAGGCGCAAGAAAATAAAGAACGCCATTGTAGAAAGTAACCACATGTTAGGCATACACAATGTCAAGCAGGTCGTCTCCAGGCTGCCTGAGAACCTGATGAAACTGCGGCCTGAGAATCTGGACCCTGCTCAGCTTGCTGCACTTTCCGATGGGATACTTGCAATGCAGCAGGAGGCATGATGCCCTGCATCACTCACAGGAAAGCCAGTGTGAAATTTGCTGATGATGTCTACGAGCCTGCAGAAGATTCTTTTTTGCTTGCCGATGCTGCACTCGAATATGCAAAGAAAGGCATGAAGATCCTGGAAATAGGCACAGGTACAGGTTTTGTTTCTGCGGTTCTGCAGTCAAATCTGGACGTGGACCTGCTTGCTACGGACATAAATCCCCATGCTGTGAAATGTGCTTGTGACAATGGAGTTCTGACCATCAGGGCCGACATGTTCTCTGCGTTCAAGCCGGTCCAGTATTTTGATATGATCATTTTCAATCCTCCATACCTTCCCACTTTAGAGGAGGATAAGGTCCCAGGCTGGCTCAACTACGCTTTTGATGGTGGTGTCGATGGTACGGGACCTCTTTGCAGGTTCCTTGAAAAAGTTTCTCTTCATCTTCGTCCCACCGGCATCATACTACTTTTGATCTCATCGCTTACAGGGATCGAAAAGACGAAGCTCTGGATGGAAGAAGCAGGCTTTGAACCGGAAGTTGTGGAAAAAGAAAAGTGTTTTTTTGAAGAACTGGTGGTCTTAAAGGGCATCCGGAAGGATAAACCTCAGAAAGATGAAGTGATCCGGCAAGATCACATGAACGAATCTATCAATTCATCTACCAGGGTCTGATCTTTAGGGCTGCTAATAAGAGTTCCTTCTCCAAGCACACCGAATCCGTCTTCAAGGGTAGGTTTCTCTTTCTTGTAAAATATTCCTATAGGGATCCGGTCTCCCCATTCAAGCGATCTTTCAAAAGCCTTGATCCGGTCATCAGGCACATACCCTTCTTCATCAAGCCTGTATACTCTTTCTGTATACCACTTGAATGTGTTGAGTTTATTAAAGGACACGCACGGTTGCAAAATGTCCACCAATGCAAAACCGCGGTGCTTGATCGCTTCTTCCAGAATGCCTGCCAGATGTTCGATATTCCCTGCATATCCCCTCGCCACAAAGGAACAGTCCAGGGAAATGGCAAGAGCAAGAGGGTTTAGAGGTGTATTTACCACCCCATGGGTCTGGACCTTGGTCTTCATACCAAGCTCACTTGTAGGAGATGCCTGTCCTTTGGTAAGGCCATATATCTTGTTATCGTTAACAATGGCAGTTATGTTAGGATTACGTCTGATGGCATGGATAAGGTGATTACCGCCTTCTCCATAAGCATCCCCGTCCCCGCCTACTGTGAGGACCGTCAGTTCATGGTTAGCTATTTTTGCCCCGGTGGCCGGAGGCAATGTTCTTCCATGCAGCCCGTTGAACATATTACATTTCATATAATGGGGAAGTTTACCTGCCTGTCCTATGCCGGACACCATGAGGACCTCATGCGGAGCCTTACCTATGTTCACCAGTGCTTTCCTGATAGCTTTAAGTATCCCAAAGTTCCCGCACCCTGGGCACCATTCGGTCTCAATGTCAGGATAATCCTCTATCGTGACCATCAGATCACCTTCTTCTCATGCAGGGCACGCATTATATATCCTGGAGTGAAAGGCATGCCATCATACCTCAGCAGGTTCATATCAACAGATATGCCTGCTTCGGCTTTCAATAGCTGTGCGAACTGCCCAGTCGCATTACTCTCCACACATACGGTCGTTCCTTTCCCTGTAATCATATTCCTTATCTCTTCACTTTTAATAGGGTATATATGTGTGAAATGCACGAGGTTCAGACTTTGTCCTTCTTCGTTTAGCAGCTCCACTGTTTCTGCAAGGGGTCCATATGACGATCCCCATCCGATAAGAGTAACATCTGCTTCCTGAGGTCCGTACACATCAGGTCCTTCCATTTCCATTGTAAGCCCTTTAAGTTTCCTCATTCTCTTTTCCATCATAAGGATACGATTATCCGCTGTCTGGTCAATGTGTCCCTCCTCATTGTGTTCATCGCTATCCGCAACTACAAGGTGCTTACTCTGACCAGGCAGGGCACGGGGTGAAATGCCATCAGGTGTGATACTATATCGCCTGTATGTGTCCATAGTTCGCAGTTCATCATCTGATAACAGATGTCTATCAATGGTGATCTTTGAAGTATCGAACCGCTCGCAAGTGAACTGGGCATCGGCAAGGTATTGGTCACTCATGATAAACACAGGGATCTGGTACTTGTCCGCCAGGTTAAAAGCCTTGGCCGTGAGATAAAACGCATCCTCAGGGGTCTTTGGTGCAAGTATGCATCGGGGAAACTCTCCCTGGGAAGCGTGCAATGCGAACAACAGGTCCCCCTGTTCGGTCATCGTAGGCAGTCCGGTAGCAGGCCCGGGACGCTGGCCAAGGAATATTACGGCAGGTGTCTCCGTCATACCTGCCAGCCCTAAAGCTTCAGCCATAAGACTGAATCCACCTCCGGATGTAGTGGTCATGGCTCTGGCACCGGCAAAAGATGCACCCAATACCATATTAAGGGCGCTGATCTCATCTTCCGCCTGTTCGACTATCACATTGAACCTGTCTGCATGTGCAGCCACAAAATTCATCACTCCGGTGGAGGGGGTCATAGGGTAAGAGGCAAGGAATTGCACGCCTGCCGCAAGCGCACCAAGCCCTACAGCATCATTCCCATCTATTAACATCTTCCTTGAAGTTCTGCCGGCCTTTGCAAAAGAGTATTTACACTTGTCCTTATAGTTATTCTGCGCATGTTCATAGCCGGCTCTTGCGGCAAGTATATTAGTGTGAACTATTTCTTCTCCTTTTTTTGAGAACGTATCTCTTAACACATCTTCCAGATATCTCAATTCAAAGCAGAGCAAGCCCAGGACAGCTCCCATGGCCACAGTGCTTGTATATAACTTGCTGCCACCGGTCCCTTTTGCTATTTTCTGGAATGGCACATCAAATAGTTGTTTGTCATAGCTGGGAATTTTAAATTCTTCTGCGTCCAGGAGTACAACACCATCATTCAGCTCTTCCATGTATTTTTCAAGAGACTTTCTGTCCAGTGCGATCAGCATATCCAATCTATCCGACATCGCTCTTACTGGCCTGTCGCTCACCCTTATTTGGAAATAGTTATTCCCTCCCCGAACCCTCGATAGATAGTACTGTGTTGAAAAAACATGCAGTCCACTTTTTTGGAACGTCTTTGCCAGCGCAAGGCCTATGGTTTGTATACCCTGTCCGGCTTCTCCTCCTATTCGTATGCTTATGTCGTGTTCCATTTCCTTCCCCCTTGAAAGCTAAATGTATCCTCTGATGTTTGCGATGAACCCATGGGATCAAAGATGCAAATTCAAAATCAGCGCATCCGGTTATCATAATACTATTGAGGATATCCGCTTATATCATTTACCCATAATTTTTGTCGGTGATGCTTCGATCATTCTTCTCAGCTATTGTCTGCTGGAATAGCCAGCTATATATACTTATAATTATAATATGCAAAATATAAATAATCTCGAATATGGAACTCAGTGATAGAATGGAACGCGTCCCCACAGGCATAGAAAACCTTGACACAAAAATAGGTGGAGGCTACCCACAAGGAAAAGGGATACTTTTAACAGGTGTTCCGGGTACCGGTAAGACTATATTTGGACTCCATCTGTTGTACCGATCCTGTTCGGATGGTAAGAAATGTGTGCTTATAGCAACTGAAGAGTCGCCCGAGGATCTGCTGCAGCAGGCAGGTATGCTTGGCTTAAAGTTAGATCCTTTTCTGGAAAATGGCCTTCTTAGTATCAAGCAGGTCCTGGAAATAAGGGCAGGAGCAGTGGCCAGAGCGGCCCATATTGTAGATGGGTTCAACAACACTGAGATCGATCTTATTGAAGAATGTGAACTGGACAGATCCTTCAGGCATGATCAGGTGGGTTTCAACATTGGTGCGATGGACCTTGTGGATGTGGTAAAACTAATTCCGGATGATGCTAACGTAGTGGTTGTAGATAATCTGGGAGTGCTTACCTTTGGTCTTGACATGAAGCAGTTCAGGGATAAGTTCGACACTCTCAATCGTGTACTATCCGCTAAGCAGATCACTGTAGTATATGTAATGGACGATGCTGCATACCAGTTGACCCATCAGATAGCTGATTACTCGACACATGGGGCTATAAAATTGTTCGTGAAGGAAAACCCATATACAGGAAAAATGGAACGTTTCCTTAGTATCCCGAAGATGCGTAGTACGTCGATATCATTGGACTTTATCTTATTTGATATCACTGCTTCGGGGATCCAGTTAAAGGGCTCCAAAGGTAAGCTTATAGATGTGGGTTAAGGATGTGGGATGTTGCTGAGTTCCAATATATGATGCCTGTATCGTGTAGCATTATTATTGCAATGGAGTGACCAGCTTCTTTCAAGGTACATGTGGATCAGTATTTCATAGATGTATGGAAGGCAGCAGGATCTATCGATATGGGGTGAATTATATGGCAGATCAACCAAAACCTAAAGTGCTTATAGTAGATGATGAGCCCATGAACGTGGAACTTTTGGAGGCATATCTGGGTTCTGAATACGTGACCGTTTCGGCTTCTAATGGCAAAGAAGCACTTACAAAGGTAAATGAAGAAAAGCCGGACATTTTACTTCTTGATATAATGATGCCGGAAATGAATGGTTATGATGTATGTAAGCTTATTAGGTCTGCTGAAGGCACTCAGCTCTTGCCGGTAGTTATGGTGACCGCGCTCTCTAACAGAGAAGACCGGATAAGGGGTGTAGAGGCCGGAGCGGATGATTTTCTTATAAAACCAGTGGATAAAGTAGAACTAACTGCAAGGATCAGGTCCCTTCTTAGAATTAAACATCTGCATAACAGTTTGCAACAGGAAAAGGACAAACTTGAGATGCAGAACCGTGTCAGATCTGTGCTTACAAGGATCATCCCCACTCTTTTTAAAACCATTCCCTTGGAACAGAAGAACATGATCATTCACCAGATGACAAATATGGTAGTGGAATCAATGTTAGAGGGCTTAATTGGGTATGAGGATATTAAAAGTAAAGAAAATCCTCTTGGGGATGCTTGCTGCATGCTGATGAACCAGCTTGGAGGCAGTTTTGAATCAAAACCCAATGCAGAAAATCATAATTCGTTTTACTTAAAAGGAACCAGGTGTCCCTGGGGTGCTCAGGAAGCACAGTTAAATCCCGTCCTGTGTAATCTTACAAGAGGTGCTTTTGCAAGACTGGCTGAAAGAATAGATTATGAAATGGATGTGGAAGTTCTTTCAACTATGGGTAACGGCGACGAGCAATGTATTTTCAGGTTCAGCAAGCAAGGCTGATCAGCCACTGAATATTTTTTAACTGCTTAGCAGGTCAAGTATCCTTATGGCAAGATGTGCTGCGTTTGCACCATTGTCAATACCCACGCTGGCCACAGGCACGCCCGGAGGCATCTGAGCAATGGACAGCAATGCATCAAGTCCCATCATTTTCGCACTCACAGGCACTCCTATTACCGGTTTTTTTGTTTTTGATGCAATAACTCCAGGTAATGCGGCAGAGAGGCCTGCAATTGCAATAAATACCTTTGCACTGCTTCCTGCAATGTATTCATCCAGTGTATCAGGATTGCGATGTGCTGAGATCACCTGTATGTCATAAACGTACTTGCTCTCATCCAGTACTCCTGTTACACGATTGGCTATGGCACGATCCGATTCAGATCCCATTATGACTGCTATGTCTACCATTATATACTTCCTCAGGGGAATTTACCCTTTCCACTAAGCTCCTGCTGGTGTTCTATGCTCATTTCAATAAGTATCTTGAATATCGATCGCACAGGATTTGTATCAAGATTGAATTCTATAGCATTGTCTACTGCCCTCTCAAGGACAACTTTGTTCTGAGCCTCGTCATTGATCGGCAGACCTGACCTTCTCTTTGACTCAAGTACTTTTTCCGCAAGTTCTGTACGTTTCTTGATAAGATCAACTATGTTCCTGTCAATACGTTGGATCTCAGCACGTGCTTCTTCAAGTGAGCTCATTATTACTCCCGGCCAGCAAGTTTTTTTGCCGCTTTATTATATATCTTAGTGCTTATCAGGCTTCCGCTTATTCCCAGCTGGGACCAGCTTTCCTTTAGTTTTGAACAGGACACATTGTCCACAAGTGCAACATAAGATGGTCCAGTGCCTGATAGTGTGACGCCTTTAACTCCGGCTTCCAGAGCCAGCATCATTGGTCCTGTATCAAAGCCCAGAGCACTGCAATAAAGAAATCCATTAAGGGTCATTGCCTCTTCATAGTTTCCCTCCAGGGCCAGCATGTAGGCCATATCTACCCACGGAGCGATCAATCGTGAACGAGATACATTGGTAGCTGAGCTGAAGGCTTTTCGGTCAGGTGCAAAGATGATAACATCTTTTTCCTTCTTTTCCCTGCGCTCCAGTTCCTTAAGTTTGTTGTCCGTAACCACTACCCCTCCAAAAAAAGAAGCACACGCATCATCAAAGGCACCAGTGATGCTGACACCCACATCCAAAGCAGCTTGCACGCCCAGTTTTACGGCATCAATAGGTTCGATTTCTTCGGCAAGTGCATCCAGTGTGGCAAGGACCGTGGCGTTAGCAGCTGCACTGCTGCTTTTCAATCCACTGGCAAGAGGTATTTCACTTCTTGTTCTTACTGAACCTTGCATCTGGACATCGAAGTACTGCAGTACCAGTTCTACAGTTCTTTCTATAAGCCGTGTATCTGCTTCAGGCTGACCTTCTATAGTTCCTGTAATTTTTCCCTTGCCATTATTTATTTCGACGTCGGCAAAGGTCTTAAGGTCCACTGCAAAAGCCGCACCTTTCCAGGTGGAGATCGCATTTACTATAGTACCTGCTCCAAGAGCATATGCATGTCCTGTATAGGTCATAACACCTCTATTTTTGTACAGTCTTTTTCCTGTAATTGTTCTACCAGTGGGTAGTATACACGATCATATTTAAAATGTGGTCCGTCCAATAAGCATATTTTATAACCAGTTGTTGCCGCTTGTAAATTAGAACGATAATTTTATAACAGATACATGTTACTATTATAGCGACCTCAGGTAGTATAATAGGTCGAGAACTGGAGCTATTGTATTTATTACACTACTGTTGGCATCAACGGGCAGAATATGCCTTAGCAGACAGACGGGATGCATTCTGTACTGATATCCGGCCAAATGAGTTCAGGCGTGTTGCCAGAATAGCCACGATAATGGATCGTCAGTTCCAGAACAGAGAAGTCTGTAACAGGTGCCTTTAGAGGAAGGGATTCTTATTGCATTGGACCTTCAATTTACAATGCATGCTATAGGCAGGATTACGGAGTAGATCAGATGAATGAAGTAATGTTTGGAACAAAAGACGACAAGCAACTTATGTATCTTCCGGAGAAGTGCATAGGATGTGGAACTTGCGTCATGGCATGTCCGAAAGGAATCATCACCATCGGTTCCGTGGGGGCTGTTGCCAGGGGTCTTATTGACAAGGACTACCTGGAGAATGATCCTTCAGGCTGTATAATGTGTGGTATATGTGCCAAGACCTGTCCCACAGGTGCATTGGAAATGCGGCAGGCTGGCAAATCGATCAATGATAACACATATCTCAGTTTTGTGCTTAAACCGACAACTGTCAATGAGAACTGTGTCCACTGCGGATTATGCGAACAGATATGCCCGCAAGGATGTATAGAGGTCAGGCAGTGGCTGGCATCTGATGGCAGTGCGAAGATCGATGGTGAGACAAAGATAGATAACTCATGCTGTGTACATTGCGGATGGTGTGCCTCCGTATGTCCCGCCGATGCGATCACTGTACAGAAACCGTTTGCGGGAACATGGGTAAGAGACGAGGCTACCTGTACTGCCTGCCGTTCATGTGTTGACACATGTCCATGTAATGCACTTTTTAACCCAGAATGGGAAGCCGGGGAGAGAGTGGATAAGGTGGCCCAGCGCGCAGACGTATGTATCTATTGCGGGGCCTGTGAAATGGCCTGCCCCGTGGATGCCATTACTGTAACCAAGACCCAGATCATCCCCGAAGTGGATAAGAAAGCCATCATCGAGAAAAAGTTGCTTAACGTCAAGGCACCGAGACCCACTCTCACTTCTGTGCTTATGACGGATGAAGAAGCCTGCCTTGGGTGCGGTAACTGTGTTATCATGTGCCCGGTCAATGCTCAGGATAATAAGAACCTTGCAGCCGGCTATCTTAACGAAGTGGAAAGCAAGAAGATCCTTGAGGTCAGGAATGGTACTGTCAAGGTTGTCAATCAGGATGTCTGTGGCTCAGATGGTGCATGTGTTATGATCTGTCCCGTGAACGCCATCTGGTTAGAGAGAAGGGAGTGTTAGATATGGCTGGAACGATTGCAATAAAGAATGGTTATGTGTTCGATCCCCTCAATGAGGTCAAAGGGGAAAGGATGGATGTTTTCATCAGAGACGGAAAGGTCGTGAGAGAGCTTTCAGCATCTGAGATGGATAACGCAAAGGTCATAGATGCCAGCGGCATGACCGTCATGGCTGGTGGTGTGGATTCACACTCACATGTTGCGGGTGCGAAAGTAAACAGTGGCAGGCTAATGAGGCCGGAGGACCACTACAAATGTTATATGAAGAAAACCCCTCTTACTCACTCCGGGTCAGGTTACACCGTTCCTACTGTGTACCTGGGGGGGTATGAGTATTCCAAGATGGGTTACACGACCGTGTTCGAGGCAGCAGTACCTCCCCTTGAAGCCCGTCACACCCATGAGGAAATGCGTGCAACACCCATGGTAGATATGGGAGGCTACCTCGTGCTGGGTAACAACTGGTTCCTTATGAGGTACATGAACGAGGGTGATTTTGACAAGGCGGCAGCCTACGTTGCATGGATGATGAGGACCCACAAGACATACGGTATAAAATGTGTGAACCCAGCAGGTGTGGAGAACTGGGGATGGGGAGAGAACGTCAGTTCCCTTGACCAGGCGAACATACACTTCGAGGTCACACCCACGGAGATCATCAAGAACCTGACCGAGATCAATGAGCACCTCGGTTTCCCAATGCCACTGCATCTGCATGCAAACAACCTTGGACACCCGGGCTGCTGGGAGATCACACGGGACTCTCTCAAGATCCCAAGCAACGTAAAGGGTAAGCCCAATGTGGATGTGGAATGGGCGGAAACAAAGATGAATGCAAAGAGGCACGAGTCCGTTTACCTGACACACTGCCAGTTCAATGCGTTCGGTGGAACTTCATGGAGAGATTTCGAATCCGGTGTAAAGGGCATAACAGATTATGTCAACGGCAAGGACCATGTAGTAATGGACAGCGGTTGTGTGCCATTCGGCGATGCAACTGTCATGACCGGCGATGGACCTGCGATCCACGATCTCTACGTACTTACAGGTAACAAATGGTCTAACACGGATGTGGAGTGCGAGTGCGGCTCAGGTGTACTGCCATTCACATACCTAAAGAGCAATCCTGTGCACAGCGTGCAATGGGCAATGGGTCTGGAAGTGCTGTTGTACGTAAAGGATCCCTGGAAGTCCATCATGACAACCGACAGTCCCAATGGTGGTCCATTTACAAAGTACCCACTTGTTATGGCATGGCTGATGTCCCTCAAGGCAAGACAGGATACCATGGCGGAATGTCACAAGTGGTCTCAGGACAGGAGCGGCCTGGGCGGCGAGGAGAGAGAGATGTCTCTGTACGACCTTGCGATCCTGACCCGTGCCAACCCTGCAAGGACGATCGGCATGGCATACAGGAAGGGGACCCTGGGCGTGGGAGCTGACGGTGATGTTTCCATTTATAACATTGACCCGACCAAGCTCGATGTGAACGACTATGAGGGCCTTATAAGGAACCTGCAGAACTCAGAGTATACCATCAAGGACGGAGAGGTCGTTGCCCGTCAGGGTGAGATCGTAGCCATTCCGGAAAAGAGGACCTATTATTCTGACATCAAGGTTCCGGATGCTGATGAAAAACACATGCTTGAAGATGTAAAGGAGTGGTTCAGGTACTACACCTTAGGCTTCTCTAACTACCCGACGCCTGAGAGGTACCTCGCAAATCCAACTCCGATGACCGTGAATCCGTTGAGGTGAGTCAATGGTAGAAGTTACACTTAGACCAAAAAATGATATTGATATAATGGTGGAAGCAGAGGTCATAACTCCTGACCATTTCGCCGGCAAGAATGCAAAGGAAATTGGTGAGCTGGTCGTATGGCAGGGCCCAAAGGAGCTGCCTCTTTCCTATTTCTTTGATGTGCAGGGTAACGGAGGAAGCTCTGCACAGGATACCACTATCATTGTAGATGGTGATGTTCCAAGGGTAAAGAGGATAGGACAACAGATGACCGCCGGCAAGATCGTCATAAAGGGCAATGCAGGGATGCATGTTGGCTCCGAGATGGCCGGAGGGGAGATCGTTGTAGAAGGGGATGCCGAGTCCTGGGCAGGCATGGAGATGAAAGGCGGCCTGCTTCATATCAAAGGTAATACCAAAGACCACGTGGGCTGTGCATACCGTGGCAGCTGGCATGGTATGACCGGCGGTCGTATCGTAATTGATGGCAACGCAATGAACCAGGTAGGCGGCGGTATAAGCGGCGGAGAGATCATCATCAACGGTAACGTGGACAATTTCTGTGGCATCCGTGCCAATGGCGGCCTTATCGTTGTGAAGGGAGATGCCTTCAGGACCGTGGGTGCCGAGATGACCAATGGTATTATCGTAGTAGGCGGCCACATATCCAGGTTCACTCCGGGATTCCAGTATCAGGCCACAGAGAAAGATCTTAAGTTCGGTGATGTCGAATGCCCGGGCGAGTACAAGAAGTTCGCAGGTGACTATGCAATACCCCAGAAGGTAAAAGGCGTAATGTACGTATCAAGCGAGTTTAACGGGGGTCTGTAAAATGGTATGCATTGAAGCTTTACTTAATACCGGAAGTACCATAGATGAAGGAAGGCTGGCCAAGGGCGGTGACAAATACTCAGATGCATACACAAAGGAGTGTGCAGTCTGCTGGCTCAATGAAGTTGATTACGCAGCACTGGGATTCCCTGAGAAGGTAAAGGTCATAAGAAGGGACGGACAGCGTTCAGTTGTAGTATATACCAAATGTACCAACGACATGAGGTGTGGACAGGTCTTCATGCCAAGGGCGATATGGGCCAATGTGGTAGTAGAGCCATCCACGTTCTCCACAGGTTCACCTCTGTACAAGGGAAGCCTCGTGACCATCGAGCCTGCTGAAGGCGAGGTGCTCAGTGCTGAAGATGTTGTTCTTAAGGTGTACATGGGAGGTGAATAAAATGGTTGCAAAGAACATTATATGTCCGGTATGCGGTGCATCATGTGACGATGTCATTGTGGATCTCAAAGGTAACACCATCGATGTCCAGAACGCCTGTAAGATGGGTAATGCCAAGTTCCAGGAAGTTGTGAGCCATCACAGGATAAGAGAACCCATGGTACGGGAGAACGGCAAATTGAGGCCTGCTACATGGGATGAGGCTCTGGACAGGGCCGCTCAGATCCTGGCAAGCTCCAGAAGACCTTTCTTCTTCATGGGCAGTGAAACAGCCATTGAGGCGCAGGAAGTAGGTCTGCACATGGGTGAGTACCTTGGTGGTGCAGTCGATTCTAATGCCACTATCTGCCACGGACCCACTGCAATGGGCATTCAGGAAGCAGGCAGGTCCGGATGTACGGCCGGACAGTCAAAGAACAGGGCAGATGTCATCATCTACTGGGGAACCAATCCTCTGGAATCCATGCCCAGGCACATGTCCAGATATGGTGTGTTCCCAAGGGGATACTGGACCAAGAGAGGCAGGTTCGATCGTACGGTCATTACAGTTGACCCGCGCAAGACTCCTACAACAGTCGCATCTGACCTGCACGTGCAGCTCAACCCTAACACAGACTATGAACTGCTGAGTGGACTGTTCACCATAATCAATGGGAAAAAGCCACATCCATCAGTAGAAGAGATAACTGGTATTCCTATTGAGGTCATGGAACAGGTCGTCACCCTGATGAAAGAGTCCAATTTCGTGTCCATATACGTAGGACTGGGTGTGTCCTCATCTTATGGAAAGCACAGGAATATCGAAATGGCCCTGAACATGGTAAAGGAAATGAACAACTATACAAAGTGTACTATCGGGGCACTGAGAGGTCATTGCAACGTGGCAGGTTTCAACCAGCTCGCATCTTACCTCTATGGATATCCCTTCGGCCTGGATTTCTCAAGGGGCTATCCGAGATACAATCCCGGAGAGTATACCTGTGTGGACCTGCTGAGGGACAAGGATACGGATGCAGCGCTGGTGCTCAGTGCTGACCTGGTGTCCCACATACCTGCCGACGCTGCAGAGTATATGGCCCAGATACCCACTATCTGCATTGACATTGCACCGTGCCCCACAACCACAGTCTCTGAAGTGGTGCTGCCCGGTGTCATCGATGCGATGGAATGTGATGGTACTTTCTACAGGCTTGACGATGTGCCAGTGTACTTCCAGCCGTTCACGGAATCTCCGTTCCCTTACACAAAGAGCAACGAAGATACCATGAAACAGCTTTTCGATAGAGTGAAGAAACTTAAGGAAGCATGAAGAAGAACCAGTACGCGAGTAATTCTTCTGTAAAGAGGGAATTCGGCAGGGGCGAATATGTCGCCCCTTCTTCCCTCTATACAACTATAGCGTGCACGGAGATCTCTGGTGGCCAGAGAAAACAAATAGAAGCGGATGTTATCATTGAAGAGGCATTTGACCTTTTCATCAATGATGTCCACCTCACCACTTTTTATGCGAGTCCCAGGGAACTTGAGGAGCTTGCAGTTGGATTCATGGTATGTGAAGGCTTTATCGGCAGGGATGATATCCGGAACATACTTTCCATTGATATAGGTCCTAAGAGGATAGATTGTAAGATCAATATCGAGACTTCACGGCTTTTCGATCTCGGACGTGTGGAAAGGTGCGGTACGACCCTTTTTACGCCCAGGGACCGTCCTTTATTGCCAAAGGATGTGTTTTTCAGCCCACAGGTCATATTCAATGCAGTAGGGAAACTGAAAGAATGGGGCAACGCATGGAAAAAGACCGGTGGCGCTCATTCTTCTTTGGTGTGTGATCCATCAGGTAATGTTCTGGTATTCTGCGAGGACATCGGACGTTCCTGTTCTGTGGACAAGGCGGTTGGAAAAGCATTGCTTGAAGGCATAGATATTTCCAGATGTGCGCTTGTAACTACGGGCAGACTTGCAGGTACTATGGTTTCAAAGGCTATTAATTCTGGTTTTCCTCTCATGGCCAGTAAAGGCGCCACTGTGAAAGAAGCAGTGTTACTTGCACAGGATGCAGATCTGACCCTCGTAGGTTTCGTGAGAGAACCTAATATGTATGTATATAGTGGGGAATATCGGTTGATAGATGCGTGATTTTATTGTTTTTTGTTGTATTTTCCGGGGATAAATGAAAAGAACTATATTTGATTAAAACTTACAACCATCCGAGTAAGTAACACTTTTAGTAGAATTATTGTTACAATTTTTCAAAAAGGTGATATATATGAGCGAAAAGATCGGTATCCTTGCCATAGGCCATGGCAGCAGATTGCCCTACAACAACCAGGTAGTTACTGAAATTGCAGACATGATCGCAAAAAAACACCCGGAATATGTTGTAAAGGCCGGATTCATGGAAATGAGCACTCCTTCAGTGGAAGAAGCATTACTTTCATTCGAAGACACCGGTGTGAGCAAGATCGTTGCTGTGCCCGTATTCCTTGCATCGGGCGTGCATATTACCAAAGATATTCCGGGTATATTGAAACTGGACCCTGAGACCAATCAGGGCAGCATTCAAATGAATGGCCGGCAGGTAAGGATCCTCTACGGCAAGCCCCTTGGAAGCGATGAGCTCATTGCCGACCTGATCTTCAAGAGAGCGCAGGAAGTCCTTTGATCATAGCTGTGTTACAGAACACAGCATTTTTTTGTACGTTCAAAAAAAGAAGATGTTCAGTTTTTAAACATCGTTCTTGCAGATGCCACAAGCCCTGGCAACATGTCCACTGGTATGCTTATGATCATCTCATCGTCTTTTATTTCGGTGTACTTGCGGCTGCCGCTGCATCCCACGGTCACACCTGCTTCGCCTGAGAGATAGGGGTAAGCTACGCCATCTGCACAAACGCTCTGTTTACCGGCAAAGCTCGCATTGACACGTCCACCGCTTTTATGAAGCAGTGCCTGTGACAGTTCCATTACCTGTTTAGGATTTGTAATGATCAGGATAACATCAGGGTTGAATGTGGTTTTTTCAAGAGGTGAATACACTACAGCTTTTACGGAGTGTGCTGGCACACGCGGCACTTTTTCCATAGTGCTTTTTGCAGCATCCATGGACCCGAAATGGTTAAGATGATAGTACACTTCTCCTGTCTTTAGTTTTTCACCCATCTCGGTAAGTCCCATCACTGCCGCACCGCCTTTGCACATGTGATCTTCAAGAAGTGCATAGAACTGAGATCCTTTCCTTCTTACATTATCCACCATCTGGCAATGCCTGACGTTCTCTGTTATTCTTTGCACGTCAGCGGGCAATTCTTCATCTGCTTTAACAAGACGTACGGCTACAGGTGATGTTTTAAGGTGGAGTGTGTCTATAAGTTCTTTTCCTAATCTCTGGATCTCTTCGGTGTTCATGCGATCTTCTCCTGTGTCAATCATAGGTTTTGTTCGGCTGTGCGAATATTATGCAAAGGGGTATATGTAGTTTTTCAAATAGGGATTCTGTTAAGTTAAGGGGTATTCAAAAAGCAGATCCAATGAAATATGAAAATTTCCGGCCACTGTGCCAATAATGGCCGGATCAGCACGCTCAGACCTTCTGGACAACGTCCAGTACTATCTGGTTATCTCTGGCATCCACTACTACTGTGGAGCCTTCGGCAACCTGGCCCGAAACTATCAGCTTTGCCATCTTTGTTTCCACTTCGTTCTGGATGACACGCTTAAGTGGTCTGGCACCGAAGGTCTCGCTGTAGCCTACCCTGCCCAGGTATTGTTTTGCCTCATCAGTGATCTCCAGCTGTATCCTTTTGTCCCTGAGCCTTGCCACAAGGTCCGCCACCTTGAGGTCTACTATGTGGACCAGTTCATCGGGCCTAAGCGCATGGAATATGGCGATCTCGTCTATACGGTTGAGGAACTCAGGCCGGAAGTACTTTCCAAGTTCACTGAGTGCCTTTGCCTGTAACTGCTCATATCCATGGCCTTCCTTATGAGTTACTTCCGGCATTCCCTGTTCGGGCCTGTACGTGCCGTCAGGAACGTCCAGGAGTTTGGTCAGATCACCTGCAAAGATGTTCGAGGTCATGATCAGGAGAGTGTTCTTGAAGTCCACTGTCCTGCCCTTGGAATCCGTCAGCCTGCCGTCATCCAGTATCTGCAACATGACGTTGAACACATCAGGATGTGCCTTCTCTATCTCATCAAAGAGCACCACTGCATACGGTCTCCTCCTCACGGCTTCGGTGAGCTGTCCACCCTCGTCATGGCCGATGTAACCCGGGGGCGCACCGATCATACGGGCAACTGTGTGCTTCTCCATATACTCGGACATGTCGATGCGTATTATGTTGTTCTCGTCATCGAAGAGTTCAGCCGCAAGGGCTTTGGCAAGTTCTGTCTTACCTACGCCGGTAGGTCCCAGGAATATGAAGCTTCCAATGGGTCTCTTTGGGTCTTTGATACCTGCATAGGCACGGATCACTGAATCAGCTACTGCCTTTACAGCTTCTTTCTGGCCTATGATACGCTTGTGCAGGTTATCTTCGATATGCACAAGTTTCTCACGCTGTCCTTCCAGCAGCTTGGTGACAGGGATCTTCGTCCAGACCGAAACGACCTCTGCAATGTCCTCTTCACCCACCTCTTCGCTCAGCAGCATCTCATCCTGCGTTCTCTTGAGCGCTTCCTCTTCCTGTGCATACTGGTGCTGCAGGGGGATAAGGGTTCCATATTTCAGCTCTGAAGCCAGTTCCAGGTTGTTATCGTTCTCGGCAAGCTCAAGCTGCACCTTGGCATCTTCTATCTGCTGCTTGATGGAGTTGAGCTTGGCTATTGTTTCCTTTTCCTGGTTCCACCTTGCACGCATGGCATCGGACTCGGCACGGATGTCGGCAAGTTCCTTTTCCAAAACTTCAAGGCGTTCCTTGGATGCCTCGTCCTTTTCTTTCTTAAGTGCTTCCTTTTCGATCTCAAGCTGCATGATCTTACGGTCAGCTTCATCAAGTTCCGCAGGCTTGCTGTCTATAGCAGTTCTCTTCTTTGCGGCAGCTTCGTCTACCAGGTCTATGGCTTTGTCAGGCAGGAACCTGTCTGCTATATACCTGTGGCTCATGACAGCCGCTGCCACCAGAGCTGAGTCCTTGAGACGCACACCGTGGTGCACTTCGTATTTTTCCTTAAGTCCACGCAGGATGGATATTGTATCCTCTACCGTAGGCTGCTCTACCATCACAGGCAGGAAACGACGTTCCAGAGCAGCATCTTTTTCAATGTACTTTCGGTATTCGTTCAGCGTGGTAGCGCCTATACAATGGAGCTCACCACGTGCCAGCATGGGCTTGAGCAGGTTTCCGGCATCCATAGCCCCTTCTGTGGCTCCAGCACCTACTATAGTGTGGAGTTCGTCAATGAACAGGATTATCTGGCCTTCCGATTCAGCAACCTCTTTAAGCACAGCCTTAAGCCGCTCCTCGAACTCGCCCCTGAACTTGGCACCTGCTATAAGTGCTCCCATGTCAAGGGCAACGATGCGCTTATCCTTCATGGCATCAGGTACATCTCTCTTTGCAATACGTTGTGCAAGCGCTTCGACTATGGCTGTCTTACCCACGCCTGCCTCACCGATGAGTACAGGGTTGTTCTTCCTGCGTCGCGACAAGATCTCTATAGTACGCCTTATCTCCTGTTCCCTGCCGATGACAGGATCAAGTTTGCCCTGTGAAGCCAGCTCTGTGAAGTCGATACCATACTTCTTAAGTGGTTCCATTGTATCTTCCGGATTCTCTGAAGTAATGCGCCTGCCCCCTCTTATCTCCTTGATGGCAGCAAGCAGGCGGTCCTTTGTGATACCTTCCCCTGCAAGTATTTTACCTGCTATGGAATCCTTTTCCTCTGCGATCGCTATAAGCAGGTGTTCCACACTGACGAACTCATCCTGCATCTTGCCTGCTGTCTTGCTGGCAGAATCCAGCACTCTCCTGAGTGTCTGGGTCATATACACCTGCTCTCCTCCGGGACCGGATACTTGCGGCAGGCTTGCCAGCTTGTCCTCCACCTTCTCTGTGATCCTGCCCGGGTCTACATCCAGCTTCTGCAACAATGTGGGCACTAAACCCCCGTTTTGTTCCAGCATTGACAGGAGCAGATGTTCAGAATCTATCTGCTGATTATGATATCTGGCAGCTATCGTGGTTGAGCCCTGGATGGCCTCCTGGGCTTTCTGAGTGAAACGATTCAGATCCATACTTTTCCCCCTATGTTCCTCAAATGATCAATGATCGTGATATGTCTTATAAGCGCTGTTCTACTCGCTGTACTAATAAATTGCTGTTAGTTTTCAGCAAAGATTCCACATCTTTGGAAAACTGACTGTGCTGCTGCCATGAACCAGCATGTAAAAAGGATGGTAGGGCCATGGCCCGAAGGTCATGCCCACGCACCCAGATACAGGTGCAATAAAAAATATGGTCCTTTATGTCTACTCGATGAGGATCTTCTTCTTCTCTTCGATCTGCAGCTTTGGCAGTTCCACAGTGAGCACACCGTTCTCCAGTTTTGCCTTAGCACCCTCTGATGTAACTGCTTCAGGCAGGGTGAGTGTTCTTGAGAACATCTTGTATGTACGCTCCCTGCGCATGTATCCCTCTTCCTCGCTCTCGGTCTCCGTACCGGACTTTGCCGAGATGCTTATGAGGTTCTCCTGGACATCGATGTTGACATTCTGCTTGTCAACGCCTGGAAGGTCGGCAGTTACTACGAGCTTATCTCCCTGATCCTGAACATCTACAAGGGGAGCCAGGGTATCAGCTTCAGTCCAGCGGTCTCCCAGTGTCATGTCCTTGAACATACTGTTCAACTGCTGCTGCATCTGTCTCATCTCGTCAAAGGGGTCCCATCTAGCTGTTCTCGCTGGTGTCCATCTTGTCAGTCCAAACTTCATTGTCTTTCACCTCTGCATTTCAGATATAGTACAGTTGATCGATATTTTTCAAGAAAGGAAGGCGATCAGATTATGATCGCAGCAGTCCTTTCATCTTTCTCGTCGTCGAAATCCGCGACCAGTACCTCAGTGGTCAGTACCATGCCCGCGATGGAGGCAGCGTTCTGCAGCCCGCTGCGTACGACCTTTGTGGGGTCTATCACGCCAGCTTCAAAGAGGTCCTCGAACACATCGGTCTTGGCATTGTATCCAAAGTTCGGATTTGCTTCTGTGCGCACACGTGCCACGATCTCAGCTCCCTCTCTGCCTGCGTTGATAGCTATCTGGCGCATTGGTTCCTCGAGTGATCTTTTCACTATCATGGCACCTATCTGCTTATCCCCTTCGAGCTTCAGCTCATCAACGATGGATGTTGAATGGAACAGTGTTACTCCGCCACCTGCGACCACGCCTTCCTCTACTGCGGCTTTGGTGGCGTTCAGGGCATCGTCGATCCTCATCTTCTTTTCCTTGAGCTCGGTCTCAGTAGCTGCACCTACCTTTATCACTGCCACTCCGCCACCGAGCTTTGCCAAGCGCTTCTTAAGTTCCTTCTTCCTGTAATCAGACTCGGTGACATTGACCTGTGACTCTATGAGCCTCATCCGTTGCTCGATCGCGGCTTTGTTACCCTTGCCTTCCACTATGGTGGTCTTGTTCTTGTCCACAGTGATCTTCCTTGCATTGCCCAGCATCACATCGGTGAAGTCCTCAAGCTTCATGCCTTTGTCCTCACTGATAACAGTGCCGCCAGTGAGTACCGCTATATCCTCGAGCATGTCCTTCTGGTCATCGCCAAAGCCCGGGGCCTTGACGGCACATACCTTCAAAGCACCGCGGATGATGTTCAATATGATGCCCGCCTGTGCATCACCTTCGACATCCTTAGCCACTATCAGCAAAGATCTGCCTTCCTTTGCAACCTTCTCCAGCACAGGTATGACCTGGTTCATTGTGCTTATGGTCCTGTCAGTGATGAGGATATATGGCTCGTCGAACTCACACGTCAGTTTCTCGTGGTCAGTGGCCATGTAAGGTGACACAAAACCCCTCTCGAACTGCATACCTTCCACTACTTCAAGGCTGGTTTCCATGGTCTTGGAATCCTCTACGGTAATAACGCCGTTGTATCCTACCTTCTCCATGGCACCTGCTATAAGGCCGCCGATCTCTTCATCATTGTTGGCCGATATCGTGGCAACCTGGATGATCTTGGCCTTGTCCTTTACATCCTGGCTCTGTTCTTTTATATGTTTTACAACCGCTTCTGTGGCCCTTTCGATGCCTTTCTTGACCTCTATGGGATTTGCTCCCGCAGTAATGTTCCTTATACCTTCGGTGATAAGTGACTGGGCTAACAGGGTTGCAGTGGTGGTACCATCACCGGTGGTATCCTGGGTCCTGGATGCCACTTCTTTCACAAGCTTTGCACCAATGTTCTCGAACTTGTCTTTGAGTTCGATCTCTTTTGCAATGGTAACGCCATCGTTTGTTACTACAGGGCTGGTTGCTTTGTCCAGTACGACGTTGCGCCCTTTTGGGCCTAATGTGATCTTCACGGTATTAGCTACCTTATCAACACCATTCAACAATGATCTGCGTGCGTTCTCATGGAATGTGATCTGTTTGGAAGTCATTTCTACACCTCATTTTCCATTTACGATATTTCTTATTCTATAATGCTTGTTTTCTCTTATTTCTCAATTACTGCAAGCAGATCCTTAAAGTCAACGAACACGTGCAGTTCGTTGTCTATGTCTATTTCATCGCTCTTGTAACCACCATATATCACGTGGTCCCCTTTTTTCACAGGCAGTTCACGTCCATCCTCAAACGTGCCAACAGCGACAACAATGCCTTCTTTCTTTTCTTCCTTGGCTGAATCTGGCAGGTAAATGCCGCTATCGGTCTTCTCGGCCTGTTTGACCACTTTTATTAATATTCTCTCTCCAATCGGTTTGATGATCATTGCTGATATCCTCCAAATGAAACTATGCCAGCTTTTTGCCTGGCTTACATGCATCTATATTGTCAATCCAATATATAAACGTTATGTATTTTAGAACAATTATCTTCATAATATCGAAATGATATGTACAAAAAACAGTAACATTTATATAACTTATGTATGATAAACTATATCCATGACACAGCAGAACCAGCAAATAGTTCTGATAAGCCTTGAAAAACCCAGGGACAAGAACCTTGAGGGTGATATCAGATGGCTGTGTGACAGCTTCGGGCTTTCATCCGGCCGGGACACTGAGAACATGGCCACCCGGATAGTAATGGATATGTTACGGATGCTGGCTGAGGAAGACAGGGTAACCTCAGAGTCTATAGCCGATAACCTTGATGTAAGGCTGGCGCGTGTCAACCATCATCTGCGCAATCTCATAGATTCAGGAATGATCTACAGAAGAAAAAGGTTGCTCTACCTGCGTGGAGGAAGCCTCAAAGCCGCAGTTCAGGAAATGAGGAAGGATTCAGAGCGCATTTTCGATGAACTGGAGGTCATGGCCGAAGAGATCGACAGGAAAATGGGCCTGAAGAACAGGTAACTGCACAGAGCCATCTTTTCGTGTCATTTCTCCACATCATGCACCCAGAAGTCGCCTTCAATTGTAAGTTCTTTCTTCCATACGGGCACTTCTGATTTTAACATTTCCAAGGCATCAGTGAGGGCTATGAACAGTTCCTGCCTGTGGGCAGCTGCAACGACTATGTAGACGATATCCTCTCCTGGCCTGATAGTGCCTGTACGGTGGTGCATTCTTACGTCCAGAACTCCTTCTCTTTGCATCAGGTCTTGACAGATCTTTTGCATTGCCTCTTCGGCAACCTTCTCGTATTTCTCGAAATGCAATGCCTTTGTTTCCACACCTTCGGAAAATTGTCTGACGATGCCGGTAAATGTGCCGATGCCCCCTGTCTGTTTCATTCGTGGGTCCTGCTTTACCTGTTCGATGAGCAGGCCGAGGGTGACCCAGTCATCCTGCTGCGTCACGAGCTCAGCAAGGGTATCAATGTCCCAGTCTCCTCTTGCTGGCAGTCTTGCAACAATATTTTGTACCTCGTCGATATTGTCAAGGTCCCCCAGAACGATCTTCGGCAGGCTGCTTGTCTTAGCGCCTTCCACTATAGCGAAATCCATGCCGTTGTCTGCCAGGGCATCAAGAGCCTTGCTGAGGGAAGGGTTGCGCCTCACAAGCACAAGTTCGTTATCTGTTATTGCTGCCACAGCCTCGGCTCCTGCATCGAAGTGTTTGCCTGTGTCAGTGTTCTCAGGATTGAACCTATGATGGCACATCTGTTTTACAGTACCGACCTTGCCTTTTCTGGAAAGGCTTTCCACAAGTCGTGTGACCAGTGTCGTTTTACCTGTTTTCTTATAACCGACCACGCTGATGACTTTCATGCACAGTCCTATGTAGATCAATGATATAAATAGAACGTAAGGTTTGGAAGGTTTTACGGATAATGGTCTATGATCAAATATAATTATATTTTATTTATTTTAAATTTAATAAATATAGAATACTTTATATTGTATCAGGTAATTTTGGAGGTCATGAGCGATTACAGGCTGAGGATGCATGACATTCCTGTTGACGACAGGCCCACTGAGCGCCTGTTGAAATATGGCCCTGAGTCTTTGTCCACTGCTGAGCTTCTGGCTGTGGTCCTCAGGACAGGAACGCAGAAGGAAAATGTGGTAAATATGTGCCAGCGGATCTTCTCCGAGTACAATGTAAAACAGTTGAGCCAGGCACAAATATCTAAACTGACACAGATACATGGCATAGGTCCAACTAAAGCTGCCCAGATCGCTGCTGTCTTCGAGCTTGCACGCAAGCTGGAGCGGCATGTGGATGAACCCAAGCGTAAGATAAGATCGCCTGCAGATGTTTATTCAATGCTGTATCCGGGTATGAGGGAGCAGAAGCGTGAGAAGCTTGTGGTGCTTTACCTGGACACAAAGAACCAGGTGCTGAAGGAGGAAGTTGTTTCCATCGGCAGCCTGAATTCCAGCATCGTGCATCCCAGGGAAGTGTTTAAATCCGCGCTCATGGAGTCATCTGCATCAGTTATTATCTCTCATAACCATCCATCCGGTGATCCGACGCCCAGCAAGGAGGACATAGCAGTTACAGAAAAGCTCATCGAGGGTGGTAAAATACTGGGCATTGATGTGCTGGACCATGTTATCATAGGCGATGGCAGGTATGTCAGCCTCAAGGACGAAGGTCTTGTCGGTTAAAGGAAAACAAAACCTTTAAGGTATTTACTATCAATTAGGGACTCAGATGAAAGATATAGAACTCAATGACCCTTATACAACTCCATATAGGGGTATATATGCAATATGCGATAAAAATAATGAATACGTTGAGATCGTTGAGCATTCCAATTGTTATGGAGGTGCCGCATGGTCAAAGTTCCATTATTCGCATTCTCCCCTCATTTTAAAGACAAGGTCCATAGGGAACATGATCAGGTACCTTGCAAAAACAGGCACATGCAAGCTCGAACTAAAACCTTCGGTTGCAGCTGCTGGCATAGAATCCATTATTGTGGATAAAGATGAGGTGCATATCACATATGCAGGTCTGGGCGGCGGGGGTGTGGGCGCCACTAAGTGCCGGGCCTTTGCACAGGGTGTCCTGCGCTGCGATTACAGTGAATCCGGCGGCGGGCGTGCAGCAAGGGGTACGGTCATCGTTCCCAGAAGGGAGCGGGTGCTCATAGGGATCGACGATACCGACTCCAAGGAAAAGGGAGCCACATGGACCCTTACCCATAATATCGCAAAAGAGCTGGATTGTCCGGAGTCTGTCTATCTTTCACATTCCCTTGTCCAGCTTTTCCCGGTCTCTGCAAGAACTCAGAACTGTGTATCCACTGTGCTGGAGTTCGGGTGTGTGGACGCAAGATCGACCAAAGAACTGCTTGAAAGCATAAAGGGAGCACTTCTGAAATACAGTGTTTCAGATGAGACCGGTATGGTTGTGCTCCGGAATTTCAATGCTCATGAGATCTATCCCTACAGCAGAAAATGCCGCAGTGGTGAGCTTACCAGGGAATATGCCCTGCAGTACGCTAACGATTATGGTGTGGAGATATGGATGAACGGCAATGGCGTTATAGGTGCGCTGGCCTCGCTTGCATGGTTCTCAAGGCCGGAAGAATCCGTCAGGATGGATGCTGAGATACATGATGCCTGATGATGCAGCGTTTGATACAAAAGCCTTCACTGGTATAGAAGCCCTTCTTCTTTCTGTTATTGACAGTAGGGTACGGTTTGTAACCGGAGTGGCCGGTTATCCTGCAACCGCTTTGATGGAACTGCTGCTCAAGCATCAACTTGAAGGCTACAAAGCTTTCTGGATGACCAATGAAAAGACAGCCCTCGAAAAAGCACTGGGTGCATCGGTTACGGGGCAGCGTTCAATGGTGGTCGTAAAGCATGTGGGCATGAACGTGCTCAGCGACCCTTTGATGACATCTGTGTATCACACCATCGGAGCAGGTGTTGTGATAGTTGCCGGGGACGATGCCGGGGCCAGAGCCTCCCAGAACGAGCAGGATTCCCGTTTTTATGGTAGTCTTGCAGAGGTAGCTCTGTTCGATCCTGCAACACCCCGGGGAGTATATGATGCAGTTATGCATGCTTTCCAGTTATCAGAACAGGCAAAAGTCCCTGTTGTCATTAGAATAACAGACAGGCTGCTCGATAGTAAAGGACATGTTCTCAGAAGCCGGCAGAATGAAACAACTGCCACTTTCGATAAGGATATCTGGAAACTTACTACTAAAGGGAAACACCAGCGATTCCACAGGGAATCTATGCCTTTGCTTGAAAAGGCTGTTCAGACAACTTCTTTGAACTGGCTTCGTCCAGGGAACAGCAGGATGGGTATCATTTCTTCAGGCTATATTTCAGTGCTTGTGGACAAGGCGCTTTCAGAACCAAGATGGAAAGGTCATGCGCACCTTTCCCTGCAGATGGTGTCTCCTTTTCCTTTTGACATGGTGCGGCAGTTCATCAGTGAATGCGACGAAGTGCTTGTGGTAGAGGAGACCGAGCCTTACATAGAATCCCATGTTGCCGTAACCGGAAAAGTAAAAGGCAAGATGACAGGACATATTCCGTACGGGCAGGTGGAGGCAGAGCATATTGGCTATGCGCTGGACCATCTGGGTGAGAGCAGGATAGGGAAGTATACCGAAGTGCAGACCATCAAAAGCAGAGGTTCAAGGCCTTTGTGTCAGGACTGCCCATTCATGCCTCTTTACAAATGCCTGGCGAACATCGATGTCATGGTGGCCGGGGATATGGGCTGTTCCATACGGGCAGCGCCTGAACCGTTGCAAGCCATTGATACGGGTTTTGCCCTCGGCTCAGCTATATCCACAGCATGTGGCTTTAAAGATAAGGGCATTGCGGTCATAGGTGATTTTGCACTTGCTCATTCAGGTATAGTTGGCCTGATCAATGCCGTGGGGTCCGTGGATGATGTTGTTGTCGTTATATTGCAGAATCGGGTTGCTGCCATGACGGGTGGACAGGAGGCTCCTGATCTGATGTCTGTTGTAAAGACACTGGTATCTGATACCATTGTTCTGGAAATGCCTGCCTATACATCTGATACATCAAATGATGCAGAAGATCGACTGAAAGGGTTGCTTCTATCCAAAATGGATCAAAAGGGAGTTTCTGTAGTATATCTTCTGGGGAAATGCACAAAACAATGAGATCAGTAATGGAGGAGGAGGGTGCCCGATTGTGGTAGGAGGAAGGATTCGAAAACCCCATATTAAGGCTAGGTTATAGTGTAGGCACCCGATATAATATATATTGGTACAAATATATAAATATACTGTATCCTTACTTTTAGATTTCTTTTTTTATATTATTTTACCTCATCTGTGATCAGTTCTGCAGCAGCCCAGTATGATTAAATAAGATGGTCCGATATTTGGGCGTATAATTTATTTTTACATTTAGGTGACCTTTTTGATCGGAATACTTGTCAATGACCGGATTAAAGCAGGTAAACAGGCTGTCAATGAGCTGTACAATGTCGGATACTATGGGCGCCCAAAAGGTGATACTCTAGAACTTACGCTCATTGAAGCTGCATATCTGCACTACAAAAAAAAGCTTGAGATCCACATGGATGACAGATCCCTGTCGTTCAAGGAGTTCTTTACAGAGGCGTCAAAAAGACAGCAGTATTTTGATATAAAGTATATTGTCTATAAAGACTTACGTGAAAGGGGTTTTTATGTACAGCCTTCGGTGACGGATTTCAGGGTATATCCAAGAGGAGGGCATCCCGGAAAGACTCCTGCAAAGTTCTTTGTTCATGTCATTTCGGAGCGCATTCCTTTATCCCTCAGGGAGCTGCGCATGTCTCTGGAAGCTGCGCATAATGTGCATAAAACGATGGTACTTGCCATTGTTGATGAGGAAAGTGATATCACTTTCTACGAAATAGGGAAAGTGGAACCAGCTGGGGACATGAGACCTCTTGAGGAGTCGTTACAGGATATAAGTGGAAGTTCCACGTTCCTTGAAGACCGCGTGGTGGTCTGGGACAGTGATATTTCACATTCTTTACACGCTGAAGGTTTTTATGGGCAGCCCCTGGACGCGGATCGTCTGCAGCTGTCACTTGTAGAATCAGGGTATCTGCTTAAAAAGGGTGTACTGGAAGTTGCCGATATGTCCGGTACTTCTTCTGCTCTTGCATTCGATGATTTTGCTGCAAAGGCCTCGGTCATAGAATCGGAATTCATGCTTAAGTACATGGTGTACGAGAACCTGAGGGACAGGGGTCTTGTCCCGAAGACAGGTTTCAAGTTCGGTAGCCATTTCAGGGTGTACCAGAACTTCAAGTCGGTGGATAAGCTTCCTCACTCGGAGTATCTGGTCCATTCCATAGCAGAGGACTATGAGTTCACGCTTCCGGTGATGTCCAGAGCAGTGCGCCTGGCCAATAGCGTGCGCAAAAGAATGATATATGCCGTACATGATAACGTCCACTGTGCCTACATCGATATTGGCAGGATCAAAATGTGACCGATACGCATGTTCGATATCATTGCCGTGGACATTTCTGGAAGACATATGGAAAACGGAGAATACTTCATGGTATGCGTTGCTGTATCGTTCTCTGTGTCCCCCGACCATATAGATAAGACCCATCAGGTGAATATCCGTCAATTCACAAGCATTAATGCTCCTGAGATCACTGATGTGGTCACAATGGTAGAAAAGACCGTAGAAGGCCTTGATCCCCGGGCTACTATCGTAATGGAGGCCGGGGATATGTTCAACCGGCCGCAGTGGCTGGCAGCAAGCATGTTCTCCCGGGATTTCAAATACCAGGAATCTCTGGGCGAGCGCAGAGCTATAGAAATAGCACACCATATTTCTGTAAGCGCCAGAAGGCTACTTAAGATAAAATGTTCCCTCAGTCTTCAGTCGGATAAGGGGGACATTATAAATTAAATAATTTAATGGGCGCAGATATTGGAAAATAGGGGGATTCGATATGTTAAGTGATCCTGGATCCTGTGATAAAAACTATTCATATAGCTCAAGGGTTCGACGCAAAAAGACGATCCTACATTACTTTTATTAAAATACCCGCGCATACGAAAGATCAGAAACAAGACGTCGGCCAAGTACATTACTTTCTTCTCAAGAGCACCACCAGAAGCTATAGAATTACTTTATAGAATAGTATAGTGTAACGAGATACTTTTAAGTTCAATGTATATTTGCCGCATGGAATACATTTTAATAATAGAATAGAGTACAAATCCATGTAAATTTTCAATTGTGATCAACCAGTTGACAAGATCCTAGAAGATTAATCTGGTGAACTGCAGATTCATATGTTGCCAGTTAAATTCTGGATACTGACTTCAAGAATGGTATCACAATAAAGTTGGTTTTTAGTTTTCCATGATCTGAGGGATTATGGAAGCAGATATATTAGACAAGTCAAAAGTAAAAGATCTCAAAGTATGGGGAGATATAATGAGCTCAAAGGATAATCTAAAAGCAGCATTTACTGGCGAATCAATGGCGAACAGGACATACCTCGCCTTTGCAAAAAAAGCAGATGAAGAAGGGTACCCTCAAATAGCTAAACTTTTCAGGGCTGCCGCAGCTGCAGAAACAGTTCATGCATTGAATCACCTGCAGCGCATGGGTGGGATCGGGACTACAATGGACAATCTGAAAGAGGCCATCAATGGTGAAAAGTACGAATTTGAAAGTATGTATCCCCAATTCATAGAGGAAGCTAAGGCTGAAGGAGATAACAGAGCCCTCTGGAGTTTTGAAGTGGCCAATAAAGTAGAAAGGATACATGCCGGACTATTCCAAAAAGCACTTTCTGAGATCGGGAATAATGAAGAGGTCGATTACTATGTCTGCAGCATCTGTGGACATACCCACGAAGGCAAACCTGAAGCAAACTGCCCCATCTGTGGAGCCCCTGCATCCAAGTTCGAGAAAATAGACTGACTACATGAAAAATAACTTTGCTTCTGAGGATCAATAGCATCTATCGAGAGATAAGATCGGAATAAACTCTCGATTAACTTTTTATCTGAGTGCCTATCTTTGGAAAGAATATCTTCTGGTTTGTCTGCATGCGTTCCTCAAACTTCTTACATTATTGACGATATCTATAATGTTCAGACGTATAGATGTGGGCAGAAATTTCAGGTCAATGATGTTGAGTATAATCGTTTTTCTACAGAGGCAGTTTCCTAAATGCTGAGATATCTGCATGGAACATATTGACGTTCAATAAGAATTGTGTCCTTGCTTTGAGGCACCAGGAAGCTACCAAGCTTCTCAGGGCCACTCTCTATTGGCAGGCATAGTTGTATATGGCTTGGGGCACATCTCTCTTTATAGAGTTTATAGTGTGGTATCTTCTTGATACTATTCCCCTCTTATCTTATTCTGAGTATGTAAAGCAGCTTTGAAATATCCACATGGACGATGGAATTGCAAATGAAAAAAGTGATCGTTGTACAGAGGGTTGATCCGGGAAGTGATGAGCTCAAGAACAAGAGGCAGCTAACTGAGCTGAAGGAACTGGCGTATGCTGCCAATTACTCTGTAGTGGGCGAGGTTATTCAGTCCCGTTATCCGGATAAGAAATACCAGCTGGGCAAGGGCAAGGTACAGGAGCTTGCATTGGCTGTAGGATCCCTTAATGCCGAAAAAGTGATCTTCTGCAATGAACTGAGCAGTATGCAGCTGTACCACATCACAGATATATGCAAATGTGCGGTCATTGATAAGTTCCAGCTTATCCTGGAGATCTTTGCGTTGCGAGCTACCACACGGCGCGCCAAGCTGCAGGTGGAGCTGGCAAGACTTGAGTATGAGATCCCCAGGGCAAGGATCATTGTGTCCCATCTCAAAAAAGAAGAAAGGCCAGGCTTTATGGGACTGGGGAGCTATGAGGATTCCTATGAGCAGGACATAAAGGGCAGGATAGCCCGCATAAAGGATGAGCTAAGCCATGTGCAGAGCCACAATGACTCCCTGCGCAGTTTCAGGCACGCTCATGGTCTATCCCTCGTGGCGCTTGCGGGCTATACCAATGCCGGAAAAAGTACGCTTTTCAATTCTCTGATGGATGAGGGTGTGGATGTGGCAGATATGCTTTTCACGACCCTCTCTCCGGTCGCCCGTTCCATGGATGTCATGGGGCGTAAGGTCATTCTCACTGATACGGTAGGTTTCATTGAGGACTTGCCCCACTGGCTCATCGATGCCTTCCGTTCGACGCTGAACGAGATATTCCTTGCAGATATCATTTTGCTGGTAGTGGATGCAAGTGAACCGCTGGACATAATGCACGGTAAGCTGCTCACATGTCATGACACTCTCTGGGAACAGGTACATGGAGCATCCATGATCACGGTAATGAACAAAACAGATCTTATCAGCCATGAAGACCTCAATGGGAAAATGGAAGCTCTTGGGTATCTTGTTCCGAACCCTGTTCTTATATCTGCGAAGACAATGAAAGGCCTGGATGAACTTAGGCAGGCGATAAGGGATAAGCTGCCGGTATGGAAAAGGAAGGAAATATCAATGCCTCTTTCCGAGCATTCAATGTCGGTGCTCTCCTGGCTTTTCAAAGAAGGTGTAGTCCATTCGGTGAAATATGCTGACCAGATACTCGTGGACCTGGAAGCAAGGGAAGAGGTGATGAATAAGATACAATCGTTTTCAGCTAAGTAAGCAAAATTTGTTACAATCTGTTTCCTCTACAGCACATTTGGCGACATGTTTATATAACATGGAGTATGTTAGTAAACATGCGAACGGGTCTCTTCTCAAATGTACCACCAATCCTATCCAACCACCCAATACACAACTCCTTTAACCCGTTCGCTTGCTTCTTTTAATGAAGGACCATTTATCTTGTCCTTATAACTTTTGGCCTTATTATCGTAAGCCATACAGACATTTTATAAGGAATAATTTTTAATCTGAGTGTATGAAATTCGACCTGCATGTCCATACACGTTTTTCTAAAGACAGTGATGCAGATATTGACGCGATCATCCACCATGCCAAAGAGAATGGCCTCGATGGTTTTGCAGTATGTGATCATGATGTGATCGAAGGAGGTCCTTTTTCTGTGCAGCGGGCAGCCGAGCTAGGCTCTGATCTTGTGATCATTCCGGGCGTTGAAATAACCACTTCCGAAGGGCACCTGCTTGTGCTGGGCATAAAGGAAAGCATAGAACCTGGCTTATCGCCGGCTGAAACCATACGAAGGGCACGGGCCCAGGATGCGTTGGTAATATTACCCCATCCTTTCAAGATCACATCTCATGGCATAGGATATGTGGAAGGTCTTGATGTGGACGCTGTGGAAGTTCTTAATTCACGGTGCCTTACGGATGGTCCTAATAACAAGGCGCGTGCCACAGCAAGTTCTCTGGGGCTTGCTCAGGTTGGTGGCAGTGATTGCCATGTGCCTGAAATGGTGGGCATGTCATATACTGAGATAGATGTAGATGTGCAGGAACGATCATTAGAGGCTGTCCTGGGCGCTATCCGGCAGGGCAGGGTAAGACCCGGTGGCGGTAAAACCCCCAAGGTCTTTGTGATACGCCAGATGATGAAGAATGCAAAAAAGAGAACTGCTAAAGCATTGAAGCTGGGCTAAAGATGGGAACGTAATAGCATAAGAGCCTCCTTTTCCCTTTCTCCGCCGCACTTGTTAATGATATCCTCGTAGAAATCTATCAGCTTAAGATATTTTTCTTCTCCATTCATCTTGTAGCGCGTGGCATGTATGGTTGCCTCAAGGATAGCGTTCAGTCCTCTGTTCGGTGCTTTTGGATAGAATGAATTGACATGTCCTCTCAGAGGTCTCAGTTCCGCAACAAGGGCTTCGGGTGTTATTTTGGTATTAATGCATTCGAAGGCAACCCAGCTCTGTGCTTCCTTCAGGACAGGGAACTCTCTCCAGGGAGAAGATATGGTCTCGATATCTTCTGGCTGAACATCGGAAAAAGTGTATCTGACAAATGCAACAGGATCGTTCGTTACATTGGCCACAAGGAAGTTCTCCGCCAGGATATTATGATAGGTCCTGGAACCTTTGAAAAGTCTTATGAGAATGGTATCCTGCTTTCGGATGATGCCCATAGGAGCTGCGTTCGGAGCCCATCCATGATGTGTTGTAACAATGGTTTCAGAGATACCTTCAAAGAATCCAAAGTCCTCAAGTTTCAGTTTCTTGCTTTCTGTCAGAATCTCATTCCTCCAAGAAGGGATATAAAAAGGCCGCCTATCATTATATCGGCTGTAGACCCTGGATTAATACCCCTTGCAAGCAGTTCTTCATCAAAGTTGTATACATCTGGTAATATATTTTCCATATTATTACCAGAGTATTCTAATTTATAATTTATTCTCCTTGCCTTTGCAGACACTTCCTCGGCTGTTTGCCTGTCAAATTTCGTCTCAATGAACGTATCCATGTCAGTTGCAAGCATCTTCAGAAAAGCGTAAACTATAATGTGATTGATCCGAGAGTTACCTGCGTGGACAAGTGTTCCATGACCACCCATCTCTCTTGTAAGTATCCGGGCGCATTGTGCGCAGCGAGTAAAACCGGATGTCCATTCCTTTGCAATAAGGTCATAAGAGCTGGACATCTGCATTAATTGGTACAGTGTCGTACGCTTGTTTTCAATATCCGCAATGGCTTTTGCATCGGACAGGTCGAATTCGTTCACCTCGCGCACCTTGACCCCTGCTGGTCCAAAGGACAGGTAGATCTGTACCGCATCTCCTACGTCTGTTTCTTTTACAATGTTGAACGCTTCTTCGGTTAAATTCTCAGGTGTAAGTTCCCTGGAGTTCCGAATAAGTCTGCCTGCTGCCATTGCAAGGGGAAATAAGAGCAGAAAAGCACCGAAGTGAGTGTTACCTCCTTTCTGCCAGGCTATACTTTCAAGTACAGCCTCATGAACATATTTTCCGATCTCGTGTTCTTTCCCTGCAGCTTTCTCAAGTATTGGATATACTGCAACCGAAGATGTGAGGAAATGCTCGAAGGTGGTGTTCTCATAATCGTGATCCCTGTCTATATTCCCGGGTTTAGGGTGAGCCGATACTTCCAGCAGCATAGCAAGCTGTGCACATCTCGCCACATATGAAGCTGTATGATATGCAGAAGCTTTGCCAGGCTTTCCTTTCATTTCCTGTTCCTTCTTCATTTACCAGTAACTTTTGGATGGTCAAGGATGTGATCAGCAAGTTGTCTTTTCAGTTTCATGTATTCTGCATCTGAAAGTCCGATCGTTTCGAGTACTCCGTCCCTTAATGGACACATCTTTGTGATCTTACAGCACCATACAAGGCTGCCGAAACAGGTGCTATCTCCGTACTCAAGAGGTGTTCCCTTTGCGAATTCCATCTTTATATCAGCGAACTCCTTTGCTGAAAGTCCTATCTTCTTTATATTTGAATGTACAGGACACGGCTTGACCGGCAGGCAGCAGAACGCAAGCCCTCGCAGATCCCCTTCTCCTCTGCATACGTGTTTAGGTGAATTGTACCATCCTATCTCCTGCTGCAGCAGAGTTACTTCTTTTACAAGGCTGGATATCAGGGATGGGTCTTCCATGACTCCCCTTCCCACAGAAACCATGTCCGCACCTCTGGTGAACATTTCTTTCGCGGTGTCAAAATCAGTTACAGAGTTATTACCTATCAGAAGGAGTCTTGTAGCATCCCTTATCTTCCTGATGGTTTCCATGTCAGCGCCGGATCCCTTCTTCATAGCATCCACATGCAGTATGTCAGCGCCTGCATCTTCGATGGCCTTTGCCATTTTGATATTATCGATCACATTGGCACGTACCTTCACTGACACGATGACTCCTGTTGCTTTTACCTTACGGATAGTGTCCTGCAGTTTGGAGAGATCGCGCAGTAGTGCCTCTCCTACACCTATTCTTATCATTTCAGGCTGCCTGCAGTGTGCGTCTATTTCAATTATTGCGTTCGCATTCTTCGCCATCCTGGCAGCTTCGATCAGTGGCTCCAGCGTGGAGCTTCTTAAGTTTATAGCAACTACGCTTTCGGTTTTAACTGATCCCAGCTCATTCTCTATCAGTTTTAAAGGTTCATCTGAAAAGAATTCTTTCCTGCCTCTCTTTGCCATTTCGGACGCTGCCAGGTTAGTTGCAGCATCCAGGTTGTATCCTCCAAGTATCACAAGTCCTGCATCTTTTGCAAATTCGTTTGCAAATCGACTATCTGTTATTCCTCCCATGGGTGCAAGAGCGATGGGATTCTTAAAAGAAAGATCATCTATTTTTATATCAAAAAGGTCTTCAGACACGTTTTACCTCTGCAAAATGTAAATTATCATGTATGTCGCTGAATAATAGCAGATTCTATTATTAATATAACGCTGCACTTTTGGTGAGTTCTTTATGTGCAGGCTTCAAAAGTGCACATTATTTCTTTTCAGCTTTGCAGGAAATTTTCTGAGGCACGTCTTCTATTTTTCCATTTATCCTTCAGGCTATAGCGCTTGTTTGTAAGTGATGCTCAAAACTAAATACCATCAGTGCAAACATTAGAGATGTATATGGACCAACCCCAGTGGTAAGGTCGATCGTGGAGGTTATCTTATGAAATGTCTGGTTTGTGGTATTGAAAGCGAGACCAAGTATTGCAGTACATGTGGAAAAGTAATGGCCGATGTCATTAAGATCGTAGGCGAAGAGCGTTGGAGCAATATCGATGACTGTTCTTTTATATATCCTACGGTATTGCGTGTTGCAAGAGGAGAGCTTACTGTAAATGATGTCATACAGGCGCTGGAAGCGGAGGATTGAATCCTTTGCTTTTTCACTTCACGATATAGTGCATGGAAGAATAGCGCTGTTCTTTTTATTTATCTGAAAGCTACTTCTATCTGTAAACCCGGATGATACTGCTATCTGATGGCTTTTTTTGGTTTTTTTGTTATGTAAAAAATAGAAAATCTCTTATACTTAGAAGTCGGTTAGTTATCACCTTATGTCAACATAAGTAGCATGTAAGAGGAAGAGTAATGACTTTAGAAAATCCATTTGAAAATTCAAGAAAACAGTTAGCAAAATGTGCTGCTATTCTTGGGCTGGATGAAAGCGTACATGAAATGCTAAGGCACCCAATGCGCGAACTGCGTGTCACGCTCCCTGTTCGCATGGATGATGGCTCGATCAAGGTGTTCGAAGGTTTCAGGATACAGTACAACGATGCCAGAGGACCTACAAAGGGCGGTATAAGGTTCCATCCGGAAGAGAACATCGATACTGTAAGGGCGCTTGCCGCATGGATGACTTGGAAATGTGCAGTAGTAGACATACCACTGGGTGGAGGTAAGGGAGGAGTTATCTGTAACCCTAAGGAAATGTCCGATGGTGAGCTTGAGCGCCTCAGCCGCAAGTACATTTCAAGCATTGCCCAGATCATTGGTCCGAGAAAGGACGTTCCAGCGCCGGATGTATACACCAACCCCAAGATCATGGCATGGATGGTTGACGAATTCTCAAAGATCTCATCCTTCAATCAGCCAGGTGTCGTCACAGGTAAGCCCCTTACAATGGGTGGTTCACTTGGAAGAGGTGACGCGACAGCAAGAGGTGGTCTCTACACGATCCGTGAGGCTGCAAAAGTGCTCGGGATCGAGCTTAAGGACGCAAAGATAGCCATTCAGGGATACGGGAACGCCGGATACTACGCAGCAAAACTCGCAAAGGAACTGTTCGGCTGCAAGATAGTGGCTGTCAGTGACAGCAGAGGCGGCGTTATGAACATGGATGGTATTGACCCAGAGGCGGCAAACCAGCACAAGGCAAAGACCGGTTCAGTTGCAGGCCTGCCAAACACAACACCTGTCAGCAATGAGGCTATCCTTGAGTTAGATGTGGATGTTCTCATTCCTGCAGCCCTTGAGAACGTGATCACGGAGAAGAACGCACACAAGGTCAATGCTAAGATCGTTGCAGAACTCGCAAACGGTCCGACAACGCCTGCAGCAGATGAGATCCTCTTCCAGAGGGGTATTCATGTTATTCCAGACTTCCTTTGTAATGCAGGCGGAGTGACAGTTTCATACTTCGAGATGGTCCAGAACTTCTACATGTATTATTGGAGCGAGATCAGGGTACACACTCGTCTGGACAGGAAGATGACCGAGGCATACAAGGCAGTGTATGCAGCATCACAGAAGTACAACATTGATATGAGGACAGCTGCTTACGTTGTTGCCATCGAGCGTGTCGTAACTGCAATGAAGGACCGTGGATGGATCTGATCCGCCTTGGATCCAATCCTGCAATATAACTGAGCAACATTTATATGGTCTGAACATAAGACCATATAGATCCTCCCTTTTCAGGTCGGATAGTTGATATAGTTGTATTGTTGTTGATGGGATTATCATGAAGATTGCACTAATTGGCGGTACAGGCAGCATAGGTAAAGGTTTCGCTCTCAGGTGGGGGCAGAAACATCAGGTGATCGTGGGTTCAAGGAACCAGGAAAAAGCTCAGGCCAAGGCCACCGAGTATAACTGCATATTGAAAGACCATGGCTTCAAGGCAAACATAACAGGCGAGGTCAATGCACAGGCAGCCTCGGAAGCTGATGTGGTGCTTCTTGCCATCAGGTATGGGCAGATAGCTTCCACTATCGAACAGATCAGACCCGGACTTTCCGGCAAGGTCATCATATCCGTAGTCGTGCCAATGGAAAAGAATTCCTGTATCATTGTTCCGGGTGAAGCTCCTTTGGAGATCTCGGCTGAGTCCCGGGAAGACTACAAAACGGACTACTTCTGTTATGTCACGCCTCCTTCAGGAAGCGCTGCACAGGAAATAGCAGCTTTGTTGCCTGAGGGTGCTGACGAACTGGTCTCTGCTTTCCATACCGTTCCCGCTGCTAAGCTCTCCAATCTTGATGTAGAGCTCGATTACGACATCGGGGTCTGCGGAAATAGTATGCGTTCCAAGAGCATCGTCTTTGATCTTGTCAGGGACATCCCCGGAATGCGGCCTATGGACATCGGTCCACTTGAAACCTCCTCGATGGTGGAATCAATTACACCTCTCCTTGTCAATGTGGCCATACGCAACAACATGAAAGATGTCAGTATCAAGTTCGTAGATTAATATCCCTCCAAGGATCTCTTTTTTTATTGCCATTGTCCCTTCAGCTTGTCCAGTTTCCATGTTCTTCCAACAGTTGATTTTTCAAGGTAGCATACAGCATCCTGTTCGTACAGATTAGCGATGACCACGGCATGTCTTCCTCCCGATGCCTCACGGACATTGATCACCTTGATAACATTGCTGAACCTTTCATGATCAGGGAGGATATCTTTAAGCACGTTGCCTGAGTTGCTGAAGAACTCATTGTTGAACCCTGAGCTCTTCATGTCCGGATATACGGGCATGTAGATGATCTCCTCTTCCACGATATCCTGGAAGAAATGAGTTCCATACGATACTTCCGGGGTGTGGCCAGCCTTCTCAAGTGCGATCTCCACTAGCAGGGAGGTGTGATCTATCTCACTATATGTTGCATTGACACCCAGTTCTATATTGCTGCTCCCCCACCTTCCGGGTCCCATCAATATGAAATTAGTATCCATGGAGCTCATCTTTTCGTTGATGTTCCCTACAATGCGGCCTATGGACCTTTTTGTATCTATGTCTGCAATTTCATATGCCTGAGGGTCGATGTACACTATATACTCGACATTTTCCACTTTTCCCTCATTGATGAGCATGCTGGATCTGAAAAGAATATTTTCCTCTTTTATATCATCGGGTATGGCTATATTCTCGCTGCTTCCCGGCGTTGTCATGGGCCTGCATTGCACTATGTTTATCCTTATATTTCCCTTTTGATCGACCGCTGCCGTAAACTCGATATCTACCGGGTGTTCGTATACCTCTTCTACTATCCGGAGTATTTCTCCCATTGTATCAACGAACTTCGTGTTCTTTATGAGGTTATTGAATGTCAGCACCATTTCCTGTGAGCAGTCTATAGCATTGGTGTATGGGTCAGTAAGGTATCCTTCGTTCATGACCGAAATGAACAGTCTGAGTCCAGGATAATCGCAGTCTTTGGCAAGGTTCTGGAAAGGTATGGTTATGAGCTTCCTTGCATCCAGGTCCAGGGCATCCACATCCCATTGCGAGTATTTCATCACTTTCATGCCAGTTTCAGGGCGGAGTGTAGGGTGACTCACTGCGATCATTCTGGGGTAGTCCCTTCCTACACGGTCCACAGCCCGGGTGCCGAGTCCAAAAACAAGTCTTATCAGTCCTTTTCTAGGGTCAATGCGTTTTGTCCATCGGAAGAGGTTCTTTGAGAAAGCAACTCCTGCAAGGGCCGGAAAGAAATACTGCTTATAAGGCATGCCAGAAACACGCTGCACCAGTATTGCCATCTGCTCGTCCTGGTAGTGAAGCCCTCTTGTCCTTCTGTAAGCAAGGGCGTCCGGGTTCAGGGCACTGGCATAGACGAGCTTGACGGCATGCATGAACTCTTCGAGGCGCTCATCCGGACTTCCCTGGTTAGGGCAGAACTCGCTCCTGTACTTACCTGCAAAAGCATTTCCGTAGTTGTCTTCCTGCAGGCTGCTTGACCTTACTATGATGGGCGCCTGCCCGAAGTAATCCATCAGTTCCCTGAACTGTTCTACTATCTCTTCCGGGAACCTGCCTTCCAGGAACTTTTTTTCGACCTCCTCGAACTCTGCCTTTGTCATACTGGAACTGTCGGAAAGCTTTATCTTGAGGCGGAAAAGGTCGTTATTTATCATGAAGGTGAAAAATACATCAGAACCAACGTAGAATGAATCATGAGGCTCAATTATCCCTGAGAACTCTTCTTTCTTCTCGCTGGCCAGGATTATGTTGCGTGAGAGCAGCATTCCTACAGCTTTTCCACCAATACGGCCGGAACCTATCATTCTGTCTCGTATGCTGAGCAGGTCTTCCAGTCCCAGGTAGGTATCAGCAAGACGGTTGAAGCGGGGATGGTCACCGATGATCATCCTTGATAGTTCCTGTTTAAGCGCGGTTATCTCGGGCTCTGGTATAGTGTCCAAAATTTCCATGTCATGGTGGAACTTCAATTTTGTGTACACAGTGTCCCAGGGGGCTGTGCCACTTTTCCGCATACGTATGATCTTTCTACGGTCGCTGGATGATATTGTGGCGGCTTTTGAGCTATCTAAAATAGGCTCCCATGTCTCTCCGGTTACCAGGTGAGGCAGGAACATGCTCTGAGAATAGCGGTCGTAGACCTTCAGGGGGTGGATGTATGTCTTTCCGTTGATGTGGTAGTAGTCGATAAGCACTTGGGTCGTTTCCCGGATACCAGCAACAGTGGAATGACTATGCTTTCCACGAGTGAGACAGAAATAACCAATGGTCTCAAGTTCGAACAGGTATGGGCATGTGGCTTTAAAGAAATTGGCTACCAGCTCATCGGTAGCCCATTCGACCATGAGTGAGGAAAGGTTATCAAATACGTAATAAACCTTCTCACCATAGTATTCAATTATCCTGTGGACCTGGCTGCTAAAGAAGTCAAATCCATTGCTCGGATCTACTTTTACTATGTCCAGTCCTTCCATTGCCTGAAGAATGGGCTCATGTGGTGCGAACCTTACATACACGCACTTTGAGCCGGAACTGATAGCTTGTCGTATCAGTCTGAATGCAAAATATCTGTAGTCTTCAAGTCCCTCCACTTCCCAAACCACGTTATCCCCCAGACGGAAAGAGTGGAGTATCTCATCGAGCTGAGGGACTCCGCTGGTTATCTTCTCTTTATCTGCGTATTTGAGGGTCTTGAGTTCTACATTGATCTTTTGATTCACTCTGCTTTCTCCATGGGATGGGGACATAAAAGTATCCTGTATTGTCAGGATCAGCTTTCAAGTATCTCCTCTGCAATGTCCCTGTATGCATCCATAACATAGGCAATTCCGGATACCTTTGCAGCTTCCTCGGTAAGCGCCATGACATCTTTACGTGTGATGGCATGGATGTTGAATCTTCGGGAACCGGCCATAAGTTGCTGCAATCCCACTTTGATCCTCTCTGTATATGAATAGATGCCTACCGCTCCAAGAGGTATGTTTTTCATCTCTTCTCCATATTTCTCTTTCAGTTCCTCGTAGTGTACGAAGATCTCTTCTTTGGTAGTGCCAAATTCAGATACTGTCTTAGGGAGATCTTTTTCTTCTAACCATTTGCCTATGTTCTTGCCCACCATTCCGGGGATCATGAGGCCACGGCCCATGCATACTGCCTTGAAATAGGGTGATCCCATTGCAAGTGCCTTATAGATCCCATCCTCACTGGAGAAACCGCCTGCCATTGCCAGATCAGGCACTTTCTTACCTCTGCCTGATAGTTTCTGCGCAAATTCATAGACCTGGGATTGCAGGTAGAATGTCGGGACTCCCCATTCTTCCATCATAGGCCAGGGGCTCATGCCGGTGCCTCCAGGTGCTCCATCATATGTGAGCAGATCTATCCTGGCTTCTGAGCTGTATTTTATGGCCATGGCGGTCTCTGCCATGGAATATGCTCCCGTCTTGAGGGTGATACGTTTAAAACCAAGGTCTCTGAGCCTTTCACATTCCTCACAGAATCCTTCCTCTGTAACAAACCCAAGTCTGGAATGTCTTTCAAATTCCTTTATGGCGCCCATTCTGAAAGCTTCCTGGACAGAGTGAAGCTCAGGGTCCGGAGTGACTATATATCCTCTTCTTTTTAGTTCCATGGCACGGTCAATGTCTGCGACCTTTATCTCGCCGCCAATACATTTCGCTCCCTGTCCCCACTTAAGCTCGATGCTTTCCATATTGTGCTTGCTTGCAAGGTACTCTGCAACGCCGAGCTTTGTATCCTCTACGTTCATCTGGACAAGCATCTCTCCGTAACCATCATAGAACTTATTGTAAAGCTCGATCCTGCGGTCCATTTCAGGCGATTCTTGGACAAGGCCGTCACTTCCCAGTTTCAATCCGGGGTCTACTCCGCACACATTCTCTCCGCATACGATGGTGATGCCTGAGATTGCAGCACCTATGGTGAAGTGTTCCCAATTGTTCCTTGCGATATCTGTTGAACCGAGCGCACCGGTAAAGATAGGCAATTTCATCTTGACCTTTTTTCTCCAACCGTACTCGATTTCGGTATTGACGTTAGGGAACCTTGCGGTTTCAGGACCAGGGATCATACCTTCCGGCAGACCTATGGCACCGACCGCATATCCCTGGATATTGAGATGAGAGTAATCTATGGGGTAATTCTTGTCCCCACCTGCAGTGATCTCCCCGAAGGGTCCAGGGTATATCACTTCACGTCCCCGGAAGGATGACTTGAATATTTCGCAGTTGCCGCGACATCCGTCCAGACAACGTGTACAGATACCTGACATTGGTGTTACGTTCTTTGACCTGTTAAAGGTCCGAGTGGCTTCATTTGCGTTTGGCTGTCTTAAGTTTCCCATTATTTCACTTCCTCAGAATAACACTATCTGCAATGCGGGAATTAACGCTCTGTGTCCCTACTATTTAACAGCAGTAGGATAGTGGTTGGCCAATACTATTATTTATAGTTTTTGAAAAACCTTTTATTTGTGATCAGAAGTAACTAAATGAAAAGTGTATGGTATGTGTAATGTAAATTTACATTATCACATAGTATCTAAACATATTACTATGTTGTTTCTATCTTTTTACAGACCGCATCAACCGAAAAAGCAAATTTGGGATTCGCTTGTATTCAAAAGTCATAAACAACTTACAATTTTAGAAAGATATCATTATAGTATTCTTGAGTTAATTTTATATTCTAATATGGGATTTAAGCCATTAAAATGGCGAAAATAGTACTGTAGTGTTAGAGAGACTATTTGACTATATACGGAACAAAGGAAGCTTTATGAATAACGGAGCTTTTTGGAAGTCAGTCCCATTTTTGAGGAGTCTGTAAATGCAGGAAAAGAAGATTGGTACAACTCATAAGGTGTTAAGATTTGTTGCAAGTTTTTTCCCTTTATTCATCATCGCGATGGTTGCTGCTGGCATTGCAATCGCCTATTTTATAGACCGTCCTGATTTTGCGATCAGAGGCTTGTTAGTAGCTGTACCAGCAATATTCTCTGCCATATTCTTGTCAAAAATGTTCAGAAAGGACGTTGGTCATGATGAGCTCCTTCTCAAAAGCATCTCTTTGAGCCAAAGAACTACGGTTCTAGCTTTTATAACGCTTTATATATTATCCATCATATTCCTGTTCTTAAGTGCCACAAGAACATGGTATTACTTTGGAACAGTGACATTGGCCTATATCTTGGTTTTGAATCAGATATTCTCCAAGTCTTCAAGAGCTTATATTATTCTTATTGAGCTCTTCCTGCTGAGTTTAAACTTGATCTATAGTGTCACGCTAAAATATTCTCTGTATTTTGGCGGAACAGATATCATGTCTCATCTATTTCTCTCGGAGGTAACTTATCTATCGGGTCACTTGGCTCCCGGGGACCTGAGCACCTTTTATGCAAGCTTCCCACTATTCCACATTTTTAACTCTCAGCTTTCGTATTTATTAGGGCTGGACCTGCAAACAGCTTACTTCATTGGTTCAGGTTTGATCTATTCGGTACTGTTCATTTTCATATACTATTTCTTTATGAAAACTACAAATAATTCCACATTTTCTCTTTTGTCATGTATGGTGTATTCTGCAAGCGGCACTGTTATCTATTACGGTATGTACATGATCACAAGGACTTTAGCATATGCAGGTTTGATAATAATCCTATATCTGTTGTACAAAAAAGATGAAAATGATCGTGGTTTTGCTTATCAGGGACTTGCTATACTACTTACCATATTCTTAGTGCTCGTTCATCAGGTTTCAGCTGCTCAGATAGCTATTATATTGTTCCTTCTTTTGGTGTGTGAACATATCCTGTCAAATGAAAACTATATAAATACCACCTATTTTTCATTGTTCACTGCAATGTTCATGGGCTATTGGTTCTACTTTGCAAATGTCTTCGTGGAAGAATTGTTGCTAAGCAGATCTGACATTCAATTTTATGAAGAGTTCCAGATCAAAGAAACCGTGCAGATGGGTTATGAGTGGATATATATATTAAATCATCTTGACGTTTCTGTATTTTTGCTCTTTGCTCTGATCGGGATAGGTTATCTTCTATGGGATCGTATCAAAGCCAACAAAAGGAACTATACAGATTACTTCTCGGTGTTCGCGCTTTTTGCTTTACTTACACTTGTGCTTTATATCCCTACTCCTATTCAGACCCTGTGGCAAACAATGACCTTATTCAGATTTGACAGGTTCATGTTGCTTATAAGTCCTTTCATGGCGTTTGCTATGGCTGCAGGTATTTACATTCTTTATTCGCATCTCTCGGACAGTGGCAAAAAGCCAGGCTGGATGATCGTTATTTCCGTACTCATGGCTATTTTTGTGCTCAGCTCCATTTATTATAATGGTCCGGAATCAAAGCCCTTCTTGTCAGATCCTGTTAGAGAATACTTTACTTCAGATGAGATCAAGGGATTTAATTATTTTATGGATCACGTTGATCCCGGATCTGCATTGTACTCTGATTATCACGCACATAGGTTTTTCATTCAACAAAACTTCAGTGAATCGCAGGAATTGGGCTTACCTTTCTTCAGAAGTTATACCATTTCGGATGTTGCTGAAATTCCAACTTATGACGGATATGTGATCATAAGACAAAAACAGTTCCTGGATGGAGGTATATATACTGGTTCCGGTTCCTCTAATTTCCTTTATGGTCCGGAAGATGGGAATGATGCAGCATTGACAAGTTCGTTATTAAAGGACGCTAAAATCTACTCAAATTCAGGGGTTGAACTGTATCTCTGAGACTGTGGAGCTCTAATTATGCTAAAGCTCTTCATCTCGGACAATCATCATAGATCATAAAGTATCGGGTATCGATCAAGTCACTCTAACCTTCTGTAATGTTGTTTCCCATGACATCTAAGAAAGGCTTTATATTGATGGCTACTGTGCCTTCGTATAGTGTTGTGCAGTCTTCGAGGGCCTTGCATATATTTTCCGAACTCAGTAAAGAGTTCCAGGACATGTATCTGATCATGCAGTCCTATGATAAGAATGAGGTTGAGCTGGACAATTTGATCCAGGTACGACCTTTCATAAGCATGGATGGTAGTTTTTCTTTATTGAAAGGAATGCTCTACAGGCTTCAATTGACACTTTTTGCATTCAGGTTTGCAATACGTCATCATCTGGATTTTGCAATATTGAGGGGATACGACTCAATTATGTTGTTGATCTTATTGAAACTCATAGGTGTCAGGGTATATTCTGATTTCCATGGGAAGTATGATCTGGAATTATCTCAACGGGGAAAACATCTGAGAGGTTTTTTTGTCAAATACATCGATAGGACCACTTTAAAGTTCAGTGATCGCATCATTGTTGTCAGTGAAGGTATTGAGGCTCAAATACAGGAATACAAAGAAAAGTGTATCTTGGTCCCTAACGGGATAGATGTGCAGAAGATCGATGATGCAAATAATTATGTCTCTACATTTGATCTCAAGGGCTACAAGAAGGTCGTGGGTTTTGTCGGTAATTGGGAATCTTTCATGAACGTAGAGGACATGTGCCAGGCAGCTGAATACATTCCTGAAGTTTTGTTTGTCATAGTGGGTGAAGGTTTTAATGCTTCCCAGTTGATGGAAAAATACAGGATTTATGATAATGTGATCTTTGCAGGGCGCAGGCCACAGAAAGAAGCATTTTCAATTATGCACAAGTTCGATATTTGTATTTTGCCTTATGATAAGATGGATGCGCATTCAAGGTATCCTGGCTTCTTTTCGTCAAGAAAGACAAAAGAGTATATTGCCGCCGGTAAACCCATTATTGTTGCTGATGTTATCGGAAAGGAATCCTGTCTGATCCCCGGCTATAACTGTGTGCTGTACGAATCAAGAGATCCCAGAGACCTCGCTGATAAGATCTCAGAAATGTTTAGTGATACTTCTTTGCTCGCTTCCATGGGTAAGAATAACTTTGATGTGAGAGAGCGTTTTACATGGAATTATTTGATTCAGAATTCTGGCATCATTAAGGACCTTCAAGAAAATTGACGGTAACAGTAAGCTATTTCTTTTCCTTGTCAGAATTTATATACAATTGTGCATTTATTTTTTTAGTTTCTTGCTTATTATTTTTCTATCATTTCCAGATTGCCAGTATTCATGATCAGTAAATACAAAATTATATATACAGCTAGTTTTATAAAATTATATTAATTAATGCACCCAAGCAAGGTGCAAATATGGCTCAAATTGAGCTGAGCTACTATATATTCAATATACTTTACATCATAACATATATTCACAGTTGATAATCTATTTATCGACTCGTGTTATTTTGTTATCTGAAGGCTGAAACCTTCAAAGTATAGGGGATAAAAACAAGAGAAACACCTGATGATTATCATGCAAGTTGAAACAGAAGCCACAAACCTTATTGCGAAGGCAAAGAAGGCCATCATTGAACACGATAACAGCACCGCAAAGCAAGTATCTTATGAGGCACTGGATGCAGGTATAAGCCCTCTGGAAGTCATAGAGCTTGGTTTCATTGAAGGGATGAAGGTACTAGGAGACCTTTTCGAACATGGGGATATAGATCTCCAGGAAATATTTGAAGCATCCCTCACCATGAACATAGGGATTGATGTCCTGAGACCACATATTATGTCTTCTCCGGAGAATGCATGTGCATTTGAAGACCTTGTGCTGGGGATCTGAAATACCCGCGCAAGAGTTTATTTCAGTTTTCAGCTTCCATGTGTCCTCCAAGGGCATCCAGAGTATCGAATATCAACGTTCTTTCTGCAGTGAATTCGCAGACAGGCTGTCCCAGCTCCAATAGTGTTCGGATGTTCTGCATCCTGGAAAGGCGGAAGCTTTCCAGCTTATACATGACCTTTTTTCCGTTTATGTACAAAGGCAATTTCCATGCTGTATCGTTCCCGGAAATAATGGGTGTTTCCATTCTTTCCAGGTTATTGGGAACATCAGTTATTTTGTAGCCTGCTCTCTCCATCTCTTCAAGTTCTTCAAATGAACGTGGTGTTATCAGCTCCGTCCTTCTTATCAACGGTTCAGAATCATCAGGAAAGCCAGGAGGAGGCACATTAAAAGCTATAATTGATATGTTATCTTTCTTCGCCTCCAAGAATGCGTCTATGCTTTGCTCTTTCAGTTGCTCCGGCGATAACTCTTTCTCAATGGCTATAATACTCGGGTCAGGAGAATCATTCCTAGAGGCTTCTATTCCTGAAGGAACATATTCCCAACGTGTTATCCTTGTAGTGTAACCTGTTCTTTCAAGCAGTACATATAATTTGTATAGGTCATGCATATTCTCGTCACTTGTTTTCCCATAATATATTATCAAGATATTATGTTTTTCTTTAAGCAGCTTAATCCCAGCTATCTTTGAGCATTATTTCTTCTGCTTTATATCTTGGAATTGAGTTCTTCTCCAGAGCCAGTTCAATGGTTCTATGCTGGATAAAGATGTGAGGAAAGTTTTAAAATATATACGCTGATAAAAACTTCTATAGTAATTGAAGATTGGTGTCATAACGGCATTTGGAAATATTATTAGGATGCTATCTTCTGCTAAGTCTTTCTTAAGAATTAACATCATGGGCCTGCATACTTCCGGACTTATTTTAGTAAGGAAATAATTTAAGTAGAAGAGATAAATAAACATAATAAAAATGTACAAAAAGTATGGTGGCGTGCATGTCCTCAGCAGTAAGTATTCAGAAGACTGAAGACTTTTAATTCCGAAGATCTTTCATCTATGTTATATTAATTCATGACATGTCCATTTCAATTTTGCAGTTGTTCCATTCCGGGCACAGATTCGGAACAGGTTCACCACGCCATGACAGTTGCAGGCAGTAGCTATAAAAAAGATCTCGTTTGTTGCGATCATATCCTCGGTCTTATCTTCATATGCATCCGAAGAATGTGTATATTCAAACATTTCCAGTAGATACTGTTTCATATCGGCACCTTTCATTGCACCGATACCCGGTTTCATCTGGTAGCTTTCGAAAACCCAGCCTTTGATCCAGGGGCACATATCCCGTAAATAATTTGTTATTGTCTTTGGCTTCTCTCTTCTGAAATTCGGACAAAACTTCTCTGGGCCAGGGCATCCATCCGGGCACATCTCTCCAGGTCTGGCGTATGATAACATAGCTATTCCCTGTGCAGGATAAAGGCCAGCTCTGATATTTTCCGGAAATCTTGATGTGAATTGATCAAATAACTTCATCATATCTTCATCTTCAGGCAAAATACATGTCTCTGTGACAGTCTGATCATCTCTGTTCATGCAATTGAGATATTCTTTCATCAGATATGCGGCCATATGGCAGGGAATGGCAGGTATGATATATTCAGGTATGCCAAAGGACAGGATAAAAGGGACCACATCGAGTCCCGCACAATAAAAATACATCTCCGAGCTTTCTTTCTCAAGGGGGGACGCTAATTTGCCTTCCAGCAGCTTACAGAGAGCACTTGCATCTTTTATGATCTCTGTGCCGGAAGAGGCCGGAGCATTTCTATCCTTATCCAGCACAATTACAAGAGGAAGGCTATGCTTACGTGCATGTTCCAAGAAGCTTGCACCTATTTTACCACCACCCACTACCAGATAATATCCCCTTATAACAGGCAGGGACCTCAGATCTTCTATTATGTCACTTGAACTCATTGGCACATAAGCTCTCTATTTAAACGTTTCTTTTTTCCTACAGATAAATGTATCATTCTCTTGCTTCACAAGGATTTTTTATATGAAAATAATTGCAAACTGCCATCTTTGCAAATTGTCTGAGTAACATTTTTTAAACAATGGCAAATCGTTTAAATATAAGTATAAACACAATACTTATTGAGAGGGTTTAGATAGACATATTGGTGAGAGTACATCTATCTTCCAGCTCACTGTTATATTATTTGGAGAGTGGTATAAATGGCATCAACACCAATACTTGATAGTTTATACGGGCTAGCGGATCAATTCATTGCTTTTGTCCCGACACTGGTTGCTATAATAGTACTATTAATACTAGGGCTTATAGTTGGGAAGGCTGTAGGTAAGATCGGAGCGAAGTTCCTGGACAAGATAGGACTTGACGATCTTATAAACAAAACGATCATCGGTGATATGATCAAAAGGACTGGAGGACACATAGTTGATTTCTTTGATGTGGCCATCAGATGGTTCATTTATCTGATATTTGCAATAATCATCATCGACCTGCTTAATATCCAGGTAGTTGCAGACTTCATTGCCTCGTTAGTTCTGTACATCCCAATTATCCTGGCTGCGATCATCACATTATTGATAGGCCTTCTTATAGTTGATTTCCTGGCGGATCTGGTGCGCAATGTCCTCATTGCTACGGGGATTGATGATAAGGTAGAGAGCACGCCAATGGGGGCAACTATCACAGCAAGTGGAATGAAGACGTCCAGCATAGTTTCGGGCATTGTCCGGGTATTCGGATATCTTATATTCATACTGGCTGCACTGAACATACTTAAGCTGACCATCATAGCGGATCTCGTACAGGATGTGATCAATTATCTGCCAAATCTGTTCGTTGGTTTGCTGATATTGATAATTGGTTTGCTTGCTATTGACTTCTTCGCTGACTATATTGCTAATATAATGAAGGGCATGACAGTAGAGCATGCTGATATCCTGGTCCCTGCCTTCAGAGGAATTCTCTCCCTGGTGGTCATGCTCCTGGCTCTGGATGCCATGCTTATAGATACAGGTATATTCTATCTGTTCATCGGTCCTCTTGCATGGGGTCTGGCGGTTGTCATTGCCTTTAAGTGGGGTATCAAAGACGCAATTGTTGCCTATGCCAGGGAAAAGAAATAATCCCTGTCTACCTTTTTTTATTCTCATTTTCATTTATTTTATCTTATTTTCTTTTTTGCATATCCTAATCCATACATTTTAAGTGCATGAAGTCATATTTTACGTCATGTTGTCCTGCAATGTGATCGATTTGCCTCCGTTTCATGTAATGGAGATACTGGAGAGGGCACAGGAACTGGATAGAGCCGGGAGGCACATCGTACATCTGGAAATAGGGGAGCCTGATCTTCCCACGGCCCCACATATATGTGAGGCTGCTTCTGTAGCTATGTGCGCAGGTGAAACCAAATATACTCACAGCCAGGGTATCCCTCAACTGCGCAAGGCCATAGCTGACAATTATAACAGGAAATTCGGGCTGGACATTGATCCCGGACAGATCATTGTGACCTCGGGAACAAGTCCAGGTCTGTTGTCGCTCTTCATAGCTCTGTTAGAGCGGGGGGACGAGGTAATCATGTCGAACCCTCATTATGCATGTTATCCCAACTTTGTCAGGGCGCTGCAGGCCAGACCTCATTTCATCTATACAAAAGAAGAGGAAGGGTTCATCCTGGAGCCATCTGAAGTGTGCAATGCCATAAATCCCAAGACAAAGGCCATACTTGTCAATTCTCCTTGCAATCCTACGGGGCAGGTGATGACTGCAAAGCAGCTTATGGAGCTGGCAGCGATCGCTGCAGATGTGCCTATTATATCTGATGAGATCTACCAGGGACTTGTCTATGAGGGTGAGGACCATACGATCCTTGAGTATACAGATAATGCTTTTGTTCTCAATGGTTTTTCAAAACTGTATGCTATGACAGGATGGCGATTAGGGTATTTGATCGCCCCAAAACAGTATGTGCGTACTTTGCAGAAGATACAGCAGAACTTCTTCATATCTACCAACTCTTTTGTACAGCATGCTGGTGTGGCTGCGCTCAGCGGTCCGCAGGATCAGGTTTTTGAGATGGTCAGGACCTATGACGAACGCAGGCGTTATATGCTCGAGAGGATAAAAAAAATAGGACTGAATGTAAGAGCACCGCCTATGGGTGCCTATTATATATTGGCAGATGCGAGGCAGTATGGGGCAAGTTCACTGGAACTCAGCTGGAGGATCCTGGAAGAAGCAGGAGTTGCTGTGACCCCAGGAATTGATTTTGGTGATGGGGCTGAAGGTTATCTACGATTTTCGTATGCCAATAGTATCGAAAATATTGCAGAAGGTATGGACAGGCTTGAAAAGTATCTGAACGGCTGATCCTCGGTTTCGTTTCCAGTGAGCTTTAATAAATGCTTCTGGAAAATGTGCACCATCGATCTTTCTCCGGTAAATATATCCTGCTTTTTTGTCAGTATATAAACAAATCGCTACACTTAAATAGTAATGTAACTCTCATTCCAAATGTTATTAGCTTATCTAGGCAAGGTAATGCCACATGACCACTGAAAGAACTGAAGACTATTTGAAGGCAATTGAGAAAATAATCGAAAAGAAAGGTTATGCTCAGGTAAAAGATGTGTCCAGAGAACTGGATCTCAGTTCCCCCAGTGTCACCGGTATGTTCAAGAAGCTTACTAAAATGGGGTACATCAATTATGAGAAGTATGGTGGTGTCACACTCACCGCTGAGGGAGAAAGGATAGCAAAGAAAACAATGGAAAAGCATAGCACTATCCGGGATTTCCTGCTGATCATCGGCCTTGATGAAGAAATAGCAAACCATGACGCATGCAGGATAGAGCACATACTTACTCCTCAAACCTTCGACAGGCTCACAAAGTTCGTGGAATATATGAACTTCAATCAGGAATTGCCTTTATGCCTTGATCACTTTAAATACTTCTATGAGACCGGTGAAAATATAGACTGCACCCTTTCTTCCAGGGGCGAGTGCCCGGTTCATGGAAAAGAGCACAAGGTAGCCCAGAAATGAGATGTTAAGGCCTACTCTTTGTTCTTGCCTTCTATAGATATCTACTCATTTGTAATGATTTTTGTGTGCTTAAACAAATTAGCTAATCCGAAATTGCTATATATATAAAATCATGTTTAATGCTCAAAAATAGGCTTTGTAAAAAAGGGAAATATAATGGTGGAATGTACACTTAACGATCTTCGACCAGGGATAAAGGCAAGAATAATCAAAGTTCTTGCCAAAGGTACGGTAAGAAGGAAGCTTATGGACATGGGAATGGTCCCAGGTTCAGAAATAGAAGTGGTAAGAACTGCACCTTTGGGTGATCCTATCGAGTTCCGTATCAAAGGTTACAGTCTGTCCATGAGAAAGCAAGAAGCTGTGAACATTGTGGTAGAGACCATTGCATAATATCGTTAAAGCAGGATATTTTATAACGAGGCCGGATAACGCCTTTTTGTGCGTTTCTATCGATGTATGGTGGGGAAACAATGGCAGATAACAGGATAAGAGTTGCCCTTACAGGTAATCCTAATGTGGGCAAGACCACTCTTTTCAATGTGATCACCGGTTCCAGGCAGCATGTGGGAAACTGGCCGGGTGTGACAGTTGAAAAGAAAAGCGGTCTTAAGATCTACAAAGGATATGAAATAGAGGTCATAGACCTTCCCGGAACTTACAGCCTTACTGCTTATTCTCTGGATGAGGTTGTAGCCAGGGACTTCATTGTTGATGAAAAGCCCGATGTGGTTGTACAGATAGTGGATGCTACCAATATCGAGAGAAACCTGTATCTGACCACGCAGCTCATGGAACTTGGTTCAAAGATGATCATTGCTCTTAATATGTATGATCTCGCAGAAGAAAGAGGAGACAAACTACATGTAGAGAAAATGGAGAAGATCCTTGCAATGCCTGTAGTCCGCACCATCGCAAGCGATAACGTAGGTATATCTGAACTTCTGGACACGGTGATAGCTGAAAAGCAAAAGGAAAACCATCATGCACGGGAAATAGGTTATGGCGATGAGATCGAATCGAGGATAATAGAGGTAGAGAAGGTGCTTTCTCAGGACAAGGAACTTGCCTCAAGATATCCTCTGAGGTGGCTGGCTGTAAGGCTCTTGGACGGAGATGAGAACATCCTGCGTAAGATCGCCGGAAGTGGTATAGCTCAAGAGATTAAAAGCATCCTTTCAAGCCTGGACATTGAAGTATATGAAGCTCTTATGGCAGACAAAAGGTATGAGATCATAAGTGCCATGTTCCCCCAGATGTGCGAACGCTGTATGACGCGCATGACAACTTCGGATATGATCGACCGTGTTATGACCAATAAGTATCTGGGTATTCCTATATTCCTGGCTCTTATGTGGGGTGCCTTTGAGCTTACTTTCAGTTTTGCCAATCCCTTTATGACCATTATTGAAATGATCTTTATATGGCTGGGAGAAATGGCAGCAGTTCACATTCATCCGGATTGGCTTGCATCGTTGGTGGGAGAAGGTATTATCGGAGGTGTGGGATCAGTGTTCTCGTTCATACCTAACATCTTCATCCTTTTCTTCCTGCTTTCTATGCTTGAGGATAGTGGCTATCTGGCCAGAGCAGCTTTTATTGTGGACAGGGTCATGTACAAGATCGGATTGCAGGGCAAGTCCTTTATTCCCATGCTACTTGGCTTTGGATGCAATGTACCTGCTATTATGGCAACTCGCAGCATAGAGGACAGAATGGACCGTATGGCTACCATCATGGTGGTCCCTTTCATTTCCTGCGGGGCAAGGTTGCCTATCTATATACTGTTTGCAGGTACTTTCTTCAGTAAAAATGCCGGTACTGTTATCTTCTGTATATATCTGCTGGGTATACTCGTAGCTGTGGCTTCTGCAAAGTTATTGCGCACTACCACTCTTAAAGGTCATCCGGCCCCATTCATCCTGGAGCTTCCGCCATACAGGGTCCCAACTTTAAAGAACAGTATACGTCATATGTGGGACAACGGTTCGATGTACATTAGAAAAGCCGGAACTATAATCCTGGGGGGTTCTGTAGTTATATGGCTGCTGGCTGCCTTGCCATGGGGAGTTGAATATGGCAGCGAGGTCAGTTTCATAGGCATTATAGGACATGCCATTCAGCCTCTTCTTGGTCCTCTTGGCTTTGACTGGAAGATCTCTGTATCCCTGTTATTCGGATTCGTGGCCAAGGAGATAGTCGTGGCATCTCTTGGGGTTCTATATGGGGTTGGTGATGACCATTTTGCCCTGACAGACAGCTTGCTTGCTGATCCGAACATGTATAGTATCACAGCACTGAGCCTGATGGTTTTCAGTCTGCTGTATATGCCCTGTGTGGCAGTCGTGGGGATCATCAAAAAAGAGACTGGCTCATGGAAATGGACTGCTTTTTCCGTAGCTTATGGATTAGTGGTTGCCTGGCTATTGGCCTTTGTAGTGTTCCAGGGAGGAAAGCTGCTTTATTGAGGGATGTCTATGGAACAATATTCGAGCCGATCAAAAGAAAAGATGTTTTTCGCATTCCTTGCCGGCTTCCTGTATCTGCTGGCAGGCAGTATCCAGTTCGTTTTCAGTTTATCCACTATGCTGGGTCTGTTTCCGGTCATTTCCTTTGAAAATGGTCTTATTGGGATATTCTTTGCACCTTCGGATCTGATAGGTAGTTTAATACTGGTGCTTATTGGCAGTATCTTCATTTATGGTCTGACGGAACTAAGAACCGGATTGAACGAAGGCATTGCTTATATATATGTAGGCATACTGATCTCACTACTATTTGCAACAGTTTACGTGCTTGTGATGGCTGGTAACTGGATGGATTCATTTTTGCTGAATGGTCCGGAAACTAACGGCTGGGATCTTTTATATGATCTTCGGCCTGCAATATATCTCGGGATACTGCCATTATGCGGATACCTTATATGGAGAAAAGAGTTCAGGGCCATGAACAAGTAAACCAGGAAATTTACATGATCTCTGAGATATTAAGGCATATGTTTGTTGAAAGGATGTCACTGAACGAAACTGCTGGTATCATGGGTATGTCTGGACAACAGTTAAAAGACAGGATCAGGACACTGGAACAGATGGGCTATATCAGAAAGGCAGATAATGCTATTTCTCAGGAATGTGGTCCATGCTCTTCATGCAATGCATGCCCCTCTGGTTTTGGAACCGTGCAATATGTGCTCACTGATAAGGGGTCCAAGCTAATTGAAAAGAACTAAGTTCTTAATCATGTAACTAAGTGGGCTCAGGATTAATACTATATTAAAGTATGCAGCTACTGACATTATTTGACAGTAGTATCATTTTCTTCTCGTGCAGAATGAACTAACCCACATGCTTTTTGTAGGATGTGATGTAAAAGAATATATAGTTCTCTAAGAGAAGATACATCATTTATTAAGAACACGTATCCAGAGGAATAAAAATGAGAGTAGGTGTTGCAGTAGATATTGGGACCAGCGGGATCCGTGCACAGAAGGTCGATCTTGATTCAGGGGAAATAAAAAAGACAGTTATTACCCTGAGAAATCCTCTTCCAGGCGCTAACATCATGGACCATCTGGATTTTGCCATTAATTATGGCCAGGATCTTGCGCACGGGCTTCATGTGAATGCCGTAAGGAAGGTCATCGAGCAGCTTGGGATCAAACCAGAGGAACTCGAACGGTTGGCTATTTGCGGTAACCCTATTCAGTTGTCTATTTTCCAGGGTATACCCATTGATGACCTTGCATACGCCGGTGAAAGGAAAAAGGAAAAACTGAACATCAAAGAGCAAAAAAGAGATGCAGCTATCTTAAATTGCAGTGATGTACCTGGTCTTGAGGTCTATCCGAATGCAACTTTGAGGATCCCTCCGGCCATAAAGCATGAAATAGGTGCGGATGCTCTTGCTCTCATCATTAAATCCGGTTTCCTGGAAACCACAGATATTGCCATAGCTACTGACTATGGAACTAATGCTGAGATGGCTCTGATCGTTAATGGTACCATCTACACTGGTTCTGCTGCAGCAGGCCCGGCGCTTGAAGGTCAGCAGATAGCGCATGGAAAGCTTGCTTCTCCCTTTGTGATATCTGATGTGGAGTTCGAGAATGGTAATCTCAGAAACTATGTGCTTGACGAAGAAATGAACACTACAAAAGCAAAACTCGTAGACCCAAAGAATGGCGAGGTTGTTGAAGATCATCCGCTCAAAGCCAAGGGTATAACAGGAACCGGTGTTATAGCGGTCGTTGATGCTGGTATGAAGAACGGGGTAATACAACTGCCCAAGATCAATACTCCTGACCACATCCTGCATTTGCAGGACAAGGTAAAGTTCTTTGAGCAGGATGTGAGCGAAGCAGGACTTGCCATGGGCGCTCTTCGTGCTGGCCACCTTGCTCTCTGTAAGGCTGCAGGTATCGAAGTAAGCGATATACGCAAAGCATACATGTCCGGTGCCGCAGGAACATATATGGATGCTGTTAAGGCTCATCATGTAGGCATGGTACCCTTTAACGTGGACGAAGTGATACAGATCGGTAACACTTCACTTTCTGTTGCCAGAGAGATATTGCTTTCAGAGGATAGGCTGTGGGAGCTGCAGGACATCGCAAGGAAGATCCTGAGCAATCATGTGATGTTCGCAACAGACCCGGCATTCAAGGACGCATATATCCAGGAAATATCCTACTGGACCGAAGGCATGCCCTTCAAGATGCTCCAGAAGATACTCAAGAAAAAAGGCTTGCCTATCATAGAAGAGGCTTCAAAGACGGTCAAAGTGGACAGGCGTGTGCAGAGAGATATTCCTGTATTGGGAGAGGAAGGTCTTGAAGTGCTTGAACAGGTGGGCACTTATCTCACAATGAAAGTGGACTGCCCGGAGTGCCAGAAGTGTATCAAGGTATGTCCAACTGATGCTATTTCCATAGACGATGAAGGCGTTGTGATGATACGATCTGACCTGTGTGATGGCTCGAATTGCAAGAGGTGCATCAGGGCATGCCCGCCGGATAAATTCCAGTGGAAGAACCTGAAGGTAATGGAGATATGATCCTCTATTTTTCCTTTTTATGGATGGTATTCCAATGAGAGTTATAGTTATAGGTGGATTTCTGGGCAGTGGCAAGACCTCTACAATCATAAGACTTGGTACAGAACTCAGCGCGCAGGGTAAAAAGGTCGCTATCATCGTAAACGAGATCGGTGAGATCGGGATCGATGGAGATGTTATTTCAAAATATGGGTTGGATACCACTGAACTTACCAGTGGCTGCATCTGTTGCAGTCTTAAGGTGAACATGAAGACCACTATCTCTCTGCTCATGAAGGATTTTCAGCCGGACATTTTGTTAATTGAACCAACTGGTATCGCTTTCCCCCAGGTGATCAAAAATGAGATAAATCTGATGGATCTGAGAGGAACGGTAGTTGCACCGTTGGTCACGCTCATAGATGGCAGCAGGTTCAAACAGCTCATGAAGGAGGTAAAACATTTCTCTATGAGGCAGATCATTGATGCTGAGGTTTTGGGGATCAATAAGGTCGACCTTATGGAGCCACGTCAGATACCTATTGTAGAGGCCTCGGTTCAGCAGCTAAATCCAAAGGCAAGTGTTATCCAGCTTTCTACAAAGCTGCAGGATGAACATTGGTACAATTTTATCAGACTGATCTTGGAAGAAGATACAGCCGGGAAGATTGCAGGCGAGCTTCGAACCATTAGTCCGGAACTGAAGGCCATGGAAGGGGAACAGTCAGTTGATGAGAGCATGGATTCCATAGAAGCTTCGGGGATCAGCAGTTATGCAACTGAGTTCTTTGTGGATGGCGGGAATATACTTCCGGATGTTGCCAGGACAGTTGTACAAGAAACAATGGGATTGATCAAATCCAGGGTTCTGGAACACAGTCCTGAGTTCGTGGGTCACATTAAGATGTTCCTTGAAAATGGTACTGAGACCGTGAAAATGAACATTACTGCCCATTACGAGGAACCGAGCATGGAGATCATAAGTTCAAATGCCGAGGTGCCCAGGTTCAAGATATTGTCTGCAGTTTCCAATATTGATAAAATGGCTTTGACAGAAATAGTTGATTCCAGTGTTGTCGAGGCATTTGCATTAAAAGGCATAGATGTCCGCAAAAAAAGCGACAAGCATCAGCATCACGTTCCTTTGAGCTTATGATGTTCGAATGACAACAGTTCAAAGCTTGTAACATCTTTTTTACTATTTCTATGTTTTCACTTTACAGAAAAACTGTATGTATTTAAGCTTTATGATTTGTTTTGTGCGATTGTTTTCCTGCAAAACTACACAAATAAATGCACTATATATTTCTTTTGGTTAAAGTGCTGTTGCATAGTTAAAATTAGATCTCTAACTCCTATTATTTAGAGTATTGTTAGCAAAATCAATTTACAAAGAACTCCTTTTTTTGTTACTGTGCGTACAATTAAACCCGGTTTGATCAATATCCTATATATATTTATAATTAATTAAATTTGTTAGGATGCAAAAAAAGGAATTATAATACTTTTTTTTAGCAAAAAAGTATTTTAAAGCCTTATAATACAAAAAAAAAATTTATTATCTACGTATATCTGTATATGAGCTCCTTTAAAGCGTATTTACATTAAACAAATTCAAAATATTATTTTAATTTTAAAACTAGATTTTTATTTAAATTATCAGGTATATTAATTTGAAATATGATAGCAAAAAGGGCTTTAACCGCAATACTTATATCTGGAGTAATTGTACTTGTTTGTGTGGTAAGAAGGAGAACAGGTATAAAATGTTAGTTGTATGAGAGGAGTTTTCATTACAACTATAGCGGACTGTTATCTGACTGCCACATGTTTAAGTTGCGTGCATTTATGCGTGCAACATGAAACAATAAGGAGGTAAATAAATGGATTTAGACCCCAGTAAAATACTAATTAGGTACAATGTGCAGAAGGAGAAAGCACAGACACCTGAGGAAATGGCAGCTGAGAAATACCCCAAAGCTGAGCCAGCCAAATCAATTTCTAAGGCAATATTCGAGGGTGAAGAGGACGACGTCGTCGAAGGCCTCAAGAAAGCAGTTGCTTCCGGTGCAAACGCAATCAAGTTGATTGACGATGTACTGATGCCAGGCATGAAGATCGTCACAGACCTGTATGACCAGGGTGTAATTTTCCTGCCAAACGTCATGATGTCTGCTGATGCAATGCTTGCAGGTATCGAATTCTGTAAAGAGAAATCCGGTTCAGCCCCAACTCCAAAGGGCAAGATCGTCTGCCACGTTGCAGAGGGTGACGTTCACGACATTGGTAAGACCATCGTTGCAGCCCTGTTAAGAGCAGCTGGTTATGAGGTAGTAGACCTTGGCCGTGATGTTCCAGTAGATGAGGTCATTGCAGCTGTGAAGAAAGAGAAGCCAATGATGCTCACAGGTACAGCACTTATGACAACAACAATGTATGCCTTTAAGGAAGTAAATGACAGGCTCCTTGAAGCTGGCATAAAGGTACCATTCCAGTGTGGTGGCGGAGCTGTGAACCAGGACTTCGTAGTCACATATGAGCTTGGTGTCTATGGTGAGGAAGCCGCAAATGCCCCACAGATGGCAGACATGATCCTCGCTGGAAAGAGCTTGAAGCAGCTGAAGGAACACTTCCACATGCACTAAATGAGGTGACAATAATGACAGTAAAAAGATACACTGAAATGGCATACAGCAAGGCCGACGACATGCTCTTCGGTAACGCAAAGCACCCTGTAAAGGCAAAGTTAGGTCTGGAAGTCGGTGCCGGCTATGTTACAGCCGAGGTTAACTATGCACCAAGGCCAGAGGCCGGACAGTCCAAGGAGAAACTCATTTCCGAATACCGCAGGCTCACAACTGACATCCTTGCAAGGGCAGTACAGATCGGTTTCCCATCTATCTCACTCGAGACAGAACACGTGCAGCAGATGACCAACAACCCATCATGGGGAGGCGAGATCGCTCACGTTCAGAAGACCATTCTGGAAGAATACAACGAAGAGTACGGCATAAAGTGCGGTCTCAGGCACACCCCCGGTGACATCCGTGAAGAGCGCGACTACCTTGCACTGATCGGTCCAAAGTACGACCTGCTTATGGAATCCTTCGAAGCGGTTGCAGAAGGCGGAGCAGACTTCCTGTCCATTGAGACAATGGGTGGAAAAGAAGTCCTCGACTACGCTATCCTGAGAAACGATGTACCAGGCCTGATCTACTCAATAGGATGCCTCGGCTCC
>NZ_MVQX01000074.1 GCF_002067275.1 Methanomethylovorans sp. PtaU1.Bin093
TATACCGCCACAGGCTCACATTCTTCAATCCAACGGCATTTGCCTATGATGTATGGGACACCATGCCTGAAAATGAACTTGTGGAGAGAGTAAAGAAGATCCAGGACTTCAAGAAGTTCTACGTAGGCAACTTCCTCACACTTGACATGGTAGCTGTCAGGTGCGTCTCCAAAGACCCGAAGAAGTTTGCCGATGCCGTGAAAAAGGTCATTGGGACCACTGATCTGCCCCTTATCCTGTGTTCCTTCGATCCTGAAGTATTGAAAGCCGGCCTCGAAGTGGCAAAGGACAAAAATCCATTGCTATATGCCGCAAACAAGGATAACTGGCAGCAGGTTGCAGATCTTGCGCTTGAGTACGACGTACCAGTCACATTATTCTCACCCGATGACCTGGACACGCTCAAATCCCTTGCAGTGACCTTTGCAAAGATGGGGACAGAGAAGCTAGTGCTTGACCCCGGTACATTCCCCGCAGGCAAGGACCTGAAGAAGACCTTTACCAATTTCCTGAAGATCAGAAGAGCTGGTGTTGAAGGCGACAGGGATATCGCCTACCCTATAATGGCAGTCCCGCTCACTGCCTGGATGGTGCAGGACGATGCTGTCAGCGCCTCATACTGGGAAACCGTTATCGCATCCATATTCACTATAAAGTATGGTGATGTGATGATAATGCACAGCATCGAGCCCTATGCCCTGCTTCCGCAGCTGCACATCAGGGATACGATCTATACAGACCCCAGAAAGCCTGTGAGCGTGCAGCCCGCCATGTACAAGGTAGGTACTCCGGACAAGGATTCACCTGTGCTGGTCACGACAAACTTTGCCCTCACCTACTACACAGTGGAAAGTGACCTTGCTTCCAGCAAGATCGATTGTTTCCTCTGGGCCATAGATACCGATGGTATCGGGGTGGAAGCTGCAGTGGCGGGCGGCCAGCTCACGGCAGCCAAGATCAAGAAAGGCATAGAGGATTCAGGTTTCGATCTTAAGAACGATACAACCCATAACACCATAATCCTCCCGGGACTTGCAGCCCGTCTGCAGGGTGACGTGGAAGATGAAACCGGTGCAAGGGTAATGATCGGCCCCGCTGATTCCGGTCGTCTTCCGGGCTGGATGGAAAAGAACTGGCCTCCGAAAGCGAAGTAAAAAAGTAAAGTAAAATAAGGCGTCCGCATTTTGCGGACCCTATGATCTATTTTTCTTACAGGGTCAGAAAGGACTTATCCAGATTCCTTATACGAACCTACCTGTTTCCACCCAGTCCTGTTTGATCATCGACCAGAAGTCCATTGCTTCCTCTTCCAGTACATACTTGTATGGAAGCCAGCCATATCCCTCATCTCCCCACTCTTCACCCCACGAATTCCGGATAAGAAGAGCACCTGTAGAAACCTCATCGGATATCGTGTTCTCTATCACTATATCGTCATCATATCCCACCGCAACGATAGCATGTCCTCCGAGGACCTTTTCATTTGCAGAGGGGAAGGGGATCTTACCTGAATCATTTGCCTGTCTTATAGAGTCAAAGACCGTAAAACCAAACATCGAAGGGATACCCAATACAAGAGATTTCTTAACGCTTGCAAGGATATCTTCCGGTGAGGTGTGTGCAGGATCGTGTCTGAAATACTTGATAGCCTTATAGTTCCCTGCAAATGAGTAACAGAAAGGACTTGGGTCCAGATCGAATTCAGGATCTGCATCAGTATAAGGCCAGTATTCCTCTGGAGGAGCACCAAAGAGTACAAGTGCTCCCATGGTCGTTCTCAGTTCTGCTCCACTGTCCCCTATCCAGCCACCAAGAGTTCTTGTGGTCTTGTAAATGAAAAGCCTCGAAGCATCAAGATATTTCCCATAAGCTCTCTTCTCGAAATACTCCATGATCCCTGTTGCCGCATTAGCTGTGCATGAACCCAGATTCTGCTGGTCTTCGATCTCTGAACACCATTTTCTGAGATCCGCAGTCTCCGGAAGATCAATTTTCGCTCTTTTTTTCACACTGATAGCAGACAGGAACTTCTGCATCTCTTTAGATTCTGTCTTATGCATTTCCTTATTTTCGATCGTATAATCCCGGAAGCTTGGGCGGTCCGGGATCCAGCCCATTCTGCCATATTTCTTAACTAATGCCATTTTCTTAACCCCCTTTTACATTCCTATATAATGGTGAATCAATAACTACCGATCGATCAGTAGAACCTGATCACCATAAAAATAAACAAACGAACATCGCCTAAGTATTCCACGTTAATGTATTATCAGGATCCGGTGACTTGGGTACCCTTTTACATACGAAAGCCAGTACTGCAACCCCATCCATATTATAAGTCTCTGTGATCAGATCATTGGCATAAGGCCCTGAAGGCTCGACAGATGTCGGAAGGGCCGGAGAGAATGGTGTTTTTATAGTCATTCCAATATATTTTTCTGAAACATAGCTCTTTTTCTCGTTCAATTTGATATCAAGTGTAGTCTGTGAGTCAACAGGTTGAGCCACAGGTTGCTTGAATCTGCTTATCAAAAGAGATGACTTAAAAGATGAAAAAGAAACAGGTTTACCTCTTACCGAGGTCGTTGCTGCCATCGTTCTGAAAGATCTGGGCGCCGCTTCGGCAACAGAGAATCTCGAAACTGCCTTTGGCCTGATCTCAACTTCGGCCCTTGCAGGTATTGCTTCAGAAGCTAGGCGACTTTTTATAGTCACTGGTGTTCTGCTCATCTTAAGTGTCTGTATCGGAGTTATGCTGATGATCGGCAATACAAGTGGTTCAGATCCTGCTTTTTTCTTCCTGGTAATTTTAATGTTCCTTACGACGATCATACTTGTTATATAGGCAGGTATCTTTCCCTTGCGAGGCACATTCCCATCGGAAACTACCATATCTTCTGACAACTTCCAGTATCTGGATGCAAAAAATTCCGGCTTGTACCAGGGACGTATCACAACGACATTGTTGTACTCCAGAGAACATGATTCAATATCATCACTTGCCTGCATGGAAGTAAATAGGCCTTTCAATTCAACAGATACACTTTGAATAAGGCTTGCAATTTCCTCTTTTGTCAAGGTTAGCTTAGTCCAGGGCAAATTGGTATCGAACGCGTCAATGGGACTAAAGAACGTTGTACAAAAACCGATTCCTATACCATGAAGATCAGGTATTTCTGAAATATTAATTTCATTTAAATATACCTGCCGGTATATATCAAGATATTTTTTGAGTTCCAGAGTATTTTTAATTGATTGATTATTTTCTACTTCTAACTTAAATCCTAAATTCTTCCAATCTGCCTCTGCCCTGTTTTTAATATCCAGAAGTTCTTTTTCTCTATATGCAGCCCATTGCTGTTTTAGGTTGTCACCCTCCGGTCCTGTAGAGTTCTCGACAGTTATTTTTTCGTTCAGATACGTATTCATTGCGTTTTCATAAACTGTTTTGTACTCATAATATTTTGTCACTGCAGTGGAATTGACCGGAATTTCAGTACCATCTGCCTCTACCTTTATATCGGTCAGGAAATCGATTGCCTGATCGAGTGATAAATTTTCTGCTTCGGATAATCCACTTACAGCAAATATGGAATTTTTTAGTACATCTATCAGCTCGTCCCAGAGCAACCTGGATGCATCTGCGGAAAACATTACACTGTCATTAGGAATGATATTTAATAACCTTGCAAAGTCCCCTTTGTTGTCCAAGTGCTCCTGCAGGGTCAATCCACTGACAGAGGGATCTTTCATGAAATTCAAATACCTGTAAGGAAATCCAAGCCCTAAGGGAAATGTCAGGAATTTATCTTCTTTCTCGAAGATCATTTTCAGCTTGGTAGCAAGCGCCAGTGATATTTTCGATTCCATAGATATTCCACCATGATCCTAAAAAAAATATTGGAGAAGCATAGTTTCTCCGGCATCGATGATCACTCTTCACCACCGACAAATTGTTCAGGTTTGATCTCAGGATTGGGATTCGGAGACTTCGGGATGATGTTATTTATAAACCCAACCAATTGCATGCCGTCTATGACAATGCTTCCGCCCTCGTTATGATAACTTCCGTTCCTCGTTTCACTGCCACGGGAATAGGAACCGCCGATGAAGAAAGGTCCCCATCCAACAGCACCGCCCCCGCTAATCCGTTCATTGATATACTGGCTCTGGCTGTCCCATTCACTTAGGCTGAAACGGACATTTCTGACAAACAATGCAGTTATCGGATAAGCAACCAGCCTGCCGCTGGGTTTCTCCGCTCCGTCTGAAACCTTTTTATCGAAGTTCAGGTCCCATATTTTATCCAGGGTCCATGCTCTCATGGAGAAGAAACCCGGATCGAACCATGGCCTGACTATGGGTATCTGCGTGAATTCCAGCGATGCACTAAATCCCGTGGCCTTAGCACTGGTATTCACTTCAACTTTTGAACCTGATGCCCGGCCGCCAATCGAGAACAAACCAAAGCTGAGGCCGCCTCCTGCACTCCATTGGCTTGTATTCTTGTTAAAGTGGGTCTCATAATCACCCTCATAGAAGGAGAATCTGGTCCAGCCCGGACTGGTAGCGAAGTTTCCGGGTATTAATGTCGTATAGTAGAAATCTCCGGCTGTGCCTTCCATGGCACTTGTTAACAAGCCGTTCTTGAATTTGTTAAGCAGATCCTGTTTGTACAGCACCATGCTCTTTTGAGTGACCTGATCGATATAGGCATTTATTTGCTCATACTCATTCTTATAGCCCTGCGATACCCATGCCATATAGGCAGCTTCCATTTTGCTGCGGATAAATTTCGATTTATTTGTCCAGGCAGCAACTCTGCGTATTGCTTCCTGATCGTTGCCTTTTGCGCTTTGGGCATCGATCAATAAGTTCATGTACTCATCTGCAGCATCTATATAGTCGTTCATTTTAGCAATATAAGCCAAGGTCATAGGACCCGGTTCAGTGACCGTTTTCTTCTCATCTGTAATAATATCTGTCACTTCTTTTGTTACAGAGAGCAGATCCCTGAACTTTTTTATCTTCTCTTTTTCCTTATCACTGAGTTCATTGTCCAATACCCTGCTATATTTCAACACATCCCTGTATACCGAACTGATCGTATCCTGAGTAGTTGTAAATATCGTCTGCTGCATTGTAGTATCTACAAACTGATTATTTACATCGGGAATGTAATCGAACATTTTTGACAGTACAAAGGCCTGATGCTGTAGATCCCGGGTCGCTTCTGCACTGTCACCGATGAGTCCTTTGGAACAGAATAAGAAATCTGCCGGTGTGAAAGGAATTCCCGGAAGCATCCACGTGACGAACTTGTTCCTCGGCATCTGGATGTTCCCATCGTTGCCTGTGATGGTCGAATAAAGCTTAGCTGTTAAAGCCTGCATTAGGTCTGCAGATACATCTTTTGCCATATCATATCCCCCTTTTAAACTGAGTTAGCAGGTTGGATATCATAGAGCATTTCGAAAAAGCCAGATATTTACTAAAATCCTCTTGCGATCCTATTGTAAGGATCTGAAATGATACAATCCCAATCCCACTACTATTCTACCCCGTTATAAAGGTTATACATTATAGAATATATACTTTTTGACATAGTTTGATTTATAAAATTCCAGACAGTAACACAAATAACATATAGCCTTTGGATACATGAACCATGTTCAGTAATTATCTGTTCTAAGGAGTTGCTTATGAATTTCCTATATCTCCCCATCAGCAGATCCGTATTACCACTTAGCTCATCTGTTAATAAATGTCTTAATCCCACTCTGCTAAAATAAATAAGTGCAGTGTTACCAGATTAACTTGTTTACTATACTGTTTTACTATTTATGTAACTATATAAAATTTATTAAAATTTTACGCACCAATTTCCTGCCTTGGTCTAAACAGAAATGACACGATCAATATCCCAGAAAAATAAAATATCAGCTGCATGAAATATACAGTTTGGTCAAGATATAATGCAATCCTGGTAACCAACAAAAGGCTCTGTAGTTAACAATTAGTTCTGCCTAGAGATCAGTGACCCTGACAGACTGATCCAGATAATATTCAAATACCTTTTTTGCCCATTGGAGTGCGGAAGGACTGGAGGCTATGACATATTTTTGGTCATAGTCACCTGTTTCTGTAAACTGGAAAACACTGAAATGATAATTGTCAAGCATGAGTTCCGGAGCATCAAATGAGACTATATTTTTATTATTTATACTTATAACCCGATTATAGCCTGATTATAACAATAGTAATAGTGTGTTTTATAATGAGTTATAACAATCCTGTATTATGCCTGATATTGAGTTCAGTGGCTCGCGCAAATCTAAAACGGCTGCCTTCTCACTTAGCCCAAATACGATTAAAAAACTTGAAGCGTATTCCAATTCAGAAGAATATGGGAACAAGTCCTCTATTGTCCAACAAGCAATAACGGAGTTCTTTGCGCGGGAAGAAATGCGGGTAGAAAAAGAAGAGTACCTAACCAGCGTACGTATATTTATTTCTGAATTCCTTCAAAGCCCCGAAGGCGAGGCACTTATCCGGTCTATCCTGCGCAAGTCACTTGCCGCAAGTGATGAGGAAGCTGCCGCAACTCGCGCGGGCACTATAGTAGAACATCAATGAGGCGAAATTTATGGTTGTAAACAAAGTCATAAAGTTTATATCTTTTCGATTCTTCCTAAACGTGGATAGTAATGTTATGGATGGTGAAATGATTGGATAAATCTCTCAAAATTGTACTGCCTATATTCATCGTATTTGCGATTGCCGTGGCGTTTGGAGGGTGTGTAGAAAGCATGTCATCTTCTACCGAGGATGCAGATCAATCAACCTCTGGTCAGGTTGAAACACCAACTACAGAAACGCAACAGCCCACGGCCGTTGAATCAACTTCCACTAAAACTAAAACAACGGTGTTTAAAATCGGAGAATCGTTCGGCAACGAGGCGATCCTTATGACCGTGAATGGTGTGCGGACAGCCAACTACATCGATGAGAAAAACAATCAGTATGAAACTGCTACTGCTCCATCCGGAGAAGAGTATATTATTGTGGACGTAACCATCGAAAACATTGGTAACGAGATGCAATATTTTGCATCATCTGTCAATTTCAATGTGTACGACACCGAAGGATATTCATATCCAAGTGATTTCATTGCAGAGTTGGCACTCAAGAAAAGTTTTGATGGTAGCAACATTGCACCAGGTAGTACACGAAGAGGAGAAATCCCATTCCTCGTACCTACAGGCAAAACCGGATTACAGTTACAATTCACAGGCGCTTCACAATATGCAATAATTGCACTCGAGTGATATATGGATAGTAATAATATGTACATCAGGACCACTTGCCCTATATGCAAATCTCCGAACTGTGTGGACATCCTGATCAGAGAGAAGGTGCTGGAATCCGGCGCCTTTCCACCCACTGAGATCATAGATGTCGAGGTAATGGATGCCTGCACTCTACAGGATCTGACAAGAGATGTACTGCTCCAGCTGTCCGGCTATGTCTACAATGGCATCACCAAGGCCGAGCTGTGCAAGATCCTTAAGGACAAGTTTTCTATCCTGGAGCGGTATTGCTGCGATATAATCCAGCAGCTGAAGATCGAGCTGGGACTGTACTGCAAAGAAGGGGTACATCTGAACTTTGTCCCTTAATTTTCCTTTTTCTTTCCTAAGTACGTATTATTATGAGCAGTTTCGATACTGTATTATAGTACTTCTTTGTTGTCTTATTTGGTTTTTATCATGTCAGAGATAGTTCGCCACAAAAACAGTATTGAATTAACAAAAGACTGTAAGCACTGCGTCATTCTCGGCGATGTCGAGGATGTAACGGAGGAGTATATAATAAAGCTTGCACAATGGGCTACGTCTCTATGGGATTATGAAAAGATCAAAATGTGGAAGAAATCCGATACTCTGAGTCCTGGATACTATCTCAGAATGTCTGAGAAAGGCGCATACAAAGTACATGTGCTTGATGAAAGCATGATGAAAGACCTGTTTGAAGGTGCAAGGAAAGACAGCCCTACAAGATTAAAAGACTGGGATAAGAAAGAGCTGGTGGCATATGTAGACTGGTATGTGGACGATATCTGCTAGTTAAGTCAGAAATTAATATCATCCACACATGTAAAATACTCTACCGCCTTGAACCATTTTTCTCTTTTCCTGCTCAATTCACAGGTCATTTCCTTAGCTGCCCCATCAGACACGGTCACATCCGCCTTTTTTCTCAAATCAGTCCTGGTTACGATCATCTCTGCATTATTTTTCATTAATGTTATACCTCCACTAAGTTGTCCGGATGGCAATGACCCTGGCTTCTTTGGCATGATCTGAGATATTGACAATTACCCGCTATCTTGAAGATAATGCAATCTGTACAATAAATCAACTTGTTCCTATCTGAATAGCCTATTACCTCTATCACACACATGCTGTCACCGGATGCTCATGGACATGGGAAGGCATCTCTTCCCTTATTGACGTGATCCTCCCACATTTCCTGCAATAAGAGAAAAGATCCGAACCTAATTGCTGTTTCTTCAGCTTTGAAGAGCAAAAATTACATATTTGTTGCATGTTGACCCTCTTATTGTCTTTTTATTGCTACCAAGTGTACTTCATTTACCAATGATCCCACCGATCATGAAACGATAGAGGTCCAGATCTTCAGTGGTGAAAGCACTTTCAATTCTACCTTTGGTTATTTCATGGAAACCGTATGTGTCACCATGCTCATATTCTTCAGTATTAATTCTCTTTTTCATTTGTTTTCTCCATTTGTCTTGTACACTTTGTAGTAAGTAAGCCGAGCATATATATGTTATCGAAATATTCTATATTTATTTTTTCAAAATATATATCCTATATATTTACTTACCAAGCATTCCTCAGGATGATTTAGAATAATATGCAAAATGATTCACATTTTTAAACTATATGCATATATACATATACGCATATATAATTCTACATTATGAATTCAGGCATAGAGTAAGCTCCCTTAAGATTCTCAAAAAACATAGAGAGAAAATGAGTTTATTTAATCTTGCTTTGAGCCACGTGCTTGGATTCAGTAAGCACAGATGTATATTCCCACTTCGAACGTAGAAGAGATAGTCAATGAAATTGGATAACTAAGTGTGCCAAAGAACAAAACAACACTTATATTCCTCTCTGAGCAACAACTTCCCTATATTACACATCTGACCTCTGAACTCAAAAAAAAGGAAATGGATTTCTTTGGTGCTATATTTCCGGGACTGATATACTGTGCCGAACAATATCATACCTGAGCAATAATCCATATTCTCCCCTGATACAGAAACCAATATTGATACAGAACATAATTGAATTAGCAAATGGCATAACAAGTTCTTTAATGTCCATAGACCGATCATATAAAAATAAACCAACAGCATTTATTATCATGGATAGTCTGTCCCCCTAAGGTATTTTCTTTTCCTCAAGAGGAAGTAAAGAAACATACTCTTATGAAATGTTAAGCCATTTGAGCATCTCTTCACTGTCATCATACACTGATGATGGCAGCACTACATATTCCTTCATTCTCCTTCCCATGGGTTCAAAAAACGCAACTTCATCATGTTCAGCAAATAGTCATTCCTGATATTCCGGTCTAAGACGCAGCATGATGCTGTCCTGGTGCACTCCTGTGAAAATATTATCACTTATGAAATAAACAGGGCTGTGAAATTTTCATTTACCGTATGGTAAATTCTTATTTCTGATTTGCTGACCTAATGTCTCCTGAACTTCAACAGGGGCTTAAAACTCATTTCGATCGTTTTCCTGCTCTTGGACCCTAACTTAACAGGTGAATCACTAAGCCAAGGTATGTATTCCCACTTCCACATCTCATGATTACAATCAAATTCGGCCATAGCATGGTTAGAAGTATTTATGAATACAACCGGATGACTCTGGTTTCCCAGATAGTACTTGACATTTCTTCTGGGAGCTTGCGGAGGGTCCCCGTGAATAGAATCCTCTGCCAATCCATGATCGTTGCTGTAGATGTTCTCAAAAGTGAACCCCATGTTAGCGTTATCTTTTGGTATATGCAGCTTGAAGGTTTCTACATCCATAGTTCTTCCATAACGTAAGTGCCTGAATATTTCATATATCCTGTTAACGAACCCTCCGAATGAATTTTTGCGCAACTCCTCGTTCTCAAAAAGAAGTGTGACCTCTACCTCCTGTCCTTCATCAGTTATTTCGTTTTTATGGATGTATACTTCCCTTACAAAATTCCGGAGAGAATCCACCGCTGGCTGATATATCACCGGAAATATCTCATCCGGCAGATCGTCTATATTTGCATCGAATATATTGTCCCCATTCAAGCGTTGATCTTCAAGTTCATTTCTTATCTTCTGATAGATCTCATGTATCGCCGCAACCTCAGCATTGTTCTCTGAATCTGCCCACTGCCATATCCAATGTTCATCATTGAGTTCTATGACCCACCTCTCTTTAGGACCTATCCGATCTTGCGGATCACTCGAATAATCCTTTGCAATATAGGTGTCTTTCACAGGTTCTTTGATATCAGTTACATCGAAGCCCATCATATAACGAAGATTGACCTCTTTGTCCATGTACCCGCTATGCTTGAGATTACTGCTCCTGACGATCAGTTTTAACTTGTCGTTCCAGCTTCTGGCAAGCCCTACGGTACATTTGTCCCAGTCCCATACCTGAGACTTACCGGTCCATCTGAACTTACCTGATCTTGTGTCCCAGATCTTTTCCCGCACAGAATACCATATCTCATACTGAGGTAAATTTTCAGAACTTCTGCCGCCACTTTTATTCTCGTCCATGCCCATAGACCAGTTCCCCCATCAGACCCTATGATAGAAAATTTTACAGATACGATAGTTACATGCATCAGTAACATATGTTTTTATATTGCTATGCCACAAAATATCTTTCGCTAGGTAGCTGAAGGAGGAAACAGTATGAGCAAAGTATTCTTTAGATCTGCTGGAGAGGTAGGACCGACAAATACCCAGATTGACCAGATAAAGGAACTTTTCCGGAAAGTAACTGTGGTGGAAAAAGATGATCTTGTGGCCATCAAGGTCCATCCCGGAGAGTACGGTAATACGACTTATGTGCGCCCGGTATTGATCCGCACTATCGCAGATCTTGTAAAAGAAGCCGGAGGAATACCATTCATTACAGATACCACTGTACTGTACAGTGGAAAACGCTTCAACGGCGCTGACATGCTCTGGACCGCAGCCGTGAATGGCTTTACGTTCGGTAGTATGAACGCACCGTTCATTTCTGCAGATGGTCTGCTTGGGGATGACAGTGTGAAGGTACCCATAGGAGGGGAATATATAGACGAGATCACAGTAGCCTCTGCCATTGCAAAGGCTGATGCGATGATCATGATCTCACATTGCAAAGGCCATCCTGCATCTGGTTTCGGTGGTGCTGTGAAGAACCTGGGGATGGGATGTCTAGACAAGGAAGGCAAAGCAAAAGTACACGCACCTGGTAAGCCGGACATTGATACAGAAAGTTGCATAGGATGCGGAAAATGTATAAGAACATGTCCCTGGGATGCCATATACCTGGAAAACGGCAAAGCATTTGTCGATAAGAGCATGTGTAAGGGCGAGTTATCATGTATCGGGTCATGCAATTTTGACTCTATCATGCCACCTGAGAACTGTACCACCGAAATACAGGCCCGTTTAGGGGAAGCTGCTTTAGGACCTGTCAAGCTCCTGCCCGGAAAGATAGGATATATCAACTGGGTATTTGACCTGACCCCCGGATGTGATTGTTTTAATTTCTCTGCTCCCGCTTTTGCAGGAAATGTGGGTATGCTTGCCTCAATGGACCCTGTTGCCATTGACAAGGCCAGCCTCGATCTGATCAATAAAAAAATAGGTGAAGAGGGCTGCATACACTCCATTAAGGATGTATGGGGTATTGATCCGATGATACATCTGGAACACGCTGCAAAGATAGGTGTCGGTAGCCTGGGATATTCCTTAGATATTTGAAATTCGACCTATTTTTATGAGTAGGGTTCATTATTTATACGACTTCCCACTATTTTTATAATGGGTGTTAGCAATTCAGTGAGGGTGCATATGGATTTGTCCATTTTGTAAATGGACGATCTGGTTCCCATTAAAGATTTGTTCATTTAGTGGAACCGCTATCTTCCTGTTGCAACAGCTGCACAAAAATACGGGGGTATATGAATGAAAGAACTATATGATAAAATGGCAACTGAAGCCATGAGTGCACAGAGAGCTGTAGTGGATACTATTAATGCAAAGAGAGGCACCACATTCAAGGTAAAGGATGCACAACCTTATGTCGATGCTGTGAATAAAATGAAACCCATGGGCGAACAAGCCAAGTCGGTCTTTGCCCTTCATATGGATTCGGTTAACACGCATTTCAACGTGCTTACCGGGCTCACTGACACTGTCAGGCCAGAAGATGATCCTTTTGTGGAACATTACCAGACACCGCCCATAATGGAGATCCTGTATGAGGAAGACCCTGCTTTCAGAGGATCCGTTGAAAAGTTCGTGGATGAGATAGGAAGATCTGAAGCCCTTATTGGAAAGGAGTCAGTGCGCAGGTATGGGGGATTCTATGGACCCACTTGTGTGGTAGACTTTGCATTTGTACCCGGAAGTACAAGTAATGTTGTCAACAGGATCCTGCAGAAAATGGATATACCGCAGGACCACAAAAGAGCCATCCTTTCGTCCAAATCATGGGGAATGAACACTTCGTACGGAGTGGGAGCCAAGTTCCAGATGGCCATCGAGGAAGGCAAGACGCTATCCGAAGCTATGAAAGAAGAAATAGACATGCTGAAGATGGTCTATGATACGCCCACGGATGCCCAGGCCAGGCTCATGGACGAAGCCGGTCATACGTCCTTTGACGTGCGTAAATATATGGCACAGTATAAGGACAGGATGAGAAAGACGGTAAAGGCCGCAATGGATGATGATGTGTTCTATGGTAACATAGTCACTGTACCTGCCTACGGAGTAGGTGATGTGGCGCATCACATATCCCAGTCCATGTTCAACATGACCAAGGACGATGTGGTGATGGCTGTGATCAATGCTGTTACTGAGGTAATGGAAGCTACAATGGAGAAAGCCAAAGGC
>NZ_MVQX01000075.1 GCF_002067275.1 Methanomethylovorans sp. PtaU1.Bin093
TCAGTTTGCAGACCATCTATTGCATTGCGAATTCCTTTGATCAGATCGGGATATGTGGTAAGAGCTTTACTTGTAGCCACTATTAAACCATCAGTATCTCTTACAAGAACTGCATCAGTATACGTTCCTCCGGCATCTATTCCAAGACTGAATTTCATGATAGTTCCACTCTCTTCAATAACATTCTGAATAGAAAAGTAGTTTGAATATTTAGCTGCCTTCGTTTGGCAAACTGTAATTTTGAAAAAAAGAAGAATGTGTGGTCATGCAGACCACAATTAGTACAAATTCAATTACTTGTAGTATGCGTCTCTTGCAGCGACCATTGCCTTTAGGTTGGCAACTGGAGTGTCTGGTGCGATACCGCATCCTGGTGCAAGTACGTCCACGCCTGCCTTAAGAGCAGTTGTGGCTGCTTCTGTTACTTTCTCAGGTGTGCCTGCAAGCAGGACGAATGGGCTTGAAACGTTCCCGCAAATGGTTACTTTGCCTGCGACCTTTGCCTTTGCGCCAGCCATGTCCTTTACCTTCTCTTCGATACTGATGGATGCAAAGCCACAGTCTGCCATGTCAGGGATAATTGCAGTTACATCTCCGCAGATGTGGAGGATCATTGGAACTTTAACTCCTGCTGCAAACTTCTGGAGCATTGGTTTGAGGTCTGTCTTGAATGAATCTGGTGACATCAGGTCAGGAGAGCATACTGGGTCTGGTACACTAATCACATCTGCACCGGCGTCTGCCAAAGCATTTGCGTATGCAATACATGCATCAGTTGCAAACTCCATTATAGTGTTGTATGCAGCCTTGTCCTTTATGGACCATTTCATGAACTTCTTGACACCGCATAGGTCTGATGCAAGGGTGATTGGTCCTTCCATACCTGCGATCACTGGAATCTTTCCGTCTGCTTTCTCTTTGAGGATCTTCATTGCTTCAAGTACAGCGGGAATCCTACCCTGTGCAAGGAGGTTCTCAGGCATCTTCAGGTTTGCAACGCCGTCGCTGTATGGGTGAGCTGTAACAGATGGCTGTCTGTTCTTAGTACCCATGTTGACTTCACAGCCCATTGCCTGTGCAAGAACTGTAAGACAGTATGGTGCTCTTACGCCTTCAAGACCGCATACTTCGTATGATGCGTATGCGAGTTCTGCCATGAGCTTTGCATCGCTGTGTGCTTCTGGCCATGCAGCGCCGGTTTTGTCCATAAGCTCTACAATAGCGGTCTGTGTTACAGACAGTACTGGAACTTTATCGACTTCTTCACCTTTCAATGCTTTTAAAAACCTTTCCTTCATGTTTAAGTCGCTCATAGTTAATCCTTCTCTCCAATTAAAGAGTTAGTCACCTGAATTTGCAATACATCAAATATAAAACTATTGGGAATAGTGTTTTATAGTGGGCCAAATATATATTTTTGTTCAAAAATTACAGTTTTCATTTATATTAACCTCTCATTCCATCTCAAGAAAAAAAGGATTTAAATATGGCCTCAATCCCAGAATTTCTTTGTTTTTGCATAGTTGCGTTCTGCTGCCATAATGTCTCTATAAAAGTCTTCTTCCTCCGCCCTATTCTTTTGTATGATGCGGGAAGCCGTTTCAGGTCCCACGCCTCTGGAAGCAAGGGCAATGACAGCCTTTTTTCCATAAGATCGTACAAAATTAGCATTCCTATAAACTCTCCTAATGCGTTTTACTTCCTCGTTTGAAGCGGAGCCAGCATGTTTTTTCATAAGTTTAATCTCTTCCTCTTCCCAGGGCTTGAGTGCAGCCACCATTTTCGATCCACACACAAGGCATGCGATATCATCAGGCACATTCATGACTTTCCGGTGTGATGCCCATTTTTTACAATGAATGCAGAACAATATAATGTTATCATGCATAATGCGTTCTTTCAAAGCAAGCACAATGGAACGATCAGCTTTTTCCGGAGCTACCAGGTCCCGTTTCATAGAGAATCCTGATGTACCTATTGGGGTCGGGCCACTTACTTCTATATGGTAACTACCAGAAGCAATCAGGGACAGAACGTCACTGGCTTTTTCTACGTCCAGCATATCATGCATGATCTCCCGAATTACTTCGTCATACATGGAAGTGCCCTTGTATATCTCAAGTAGCTTCTTCATACTGATCCTTTCATAATCCAGATCTTTGCTTAATGCCCCGAACTTTCTGGCAACATGCACCATCTTCCATTTCATAAGAGATGTATTCTTGAGAGTCATCTCTATAACAGGTTCAATATGTTCAGGTGAGATGCCAAGTATCATCGACCTTATATCCACAGGTTTGAGTCTTCTTGGTCCCTCTAATCGTATACGGTAAGGATCTATTTCCTGTGCCACGCTGCTACCAAAGCGTGCTGCAAGCAGGGTTGTCAGCACTTTACCTAGAGTTTCATTAGTATTATGGCCAAAACAAGCGTTTATGATCACTGCATTCTCATCACTTTCGATGACCAAGGTCTTGTCGTCAGGCACTTTAAGCCCGGATGAGACATGTTCCGCCACAAGAGCAATTACTTCTGAAGCACCTCCCATGTCGACATGGTATTTTCGCATAAGCTCCTCTGTGATCTCTTCTTCCGGGATATTCTGTAACAGTGAATCCCTTATGAATGCACGCAGTCTTCCAACTGCCTGAGCTACATCAAAAGGTACGGGTATTTCCTCTCCCACCCAACTGGGTATCTCTCCCTTTGCCTTTACAGGTTCCACTTTAATCCTGTCCCTTTCGGTGTCCATGTCTATGACCCGCCACATGTCACCTTTAGTGATGAACACAGCACCTGGACTTGCAGATGTTACAACAAAAGCCTCATCCAGCATTCCCACTGGCCTACCGGAAACCATGTCGAAAACTTCATACTTTTTTTCATCTGGTATCATGGACAGGTTCTCATAATAGTACTGCCAGCTCTTGCGCCTTCTGCCCAATACCCTTGAACCTTCTTCCCTCCACACCAACCGATACTCTGTCACCTGTTCCACAACTCCTTCCAATTCCTGCAGGGTCAGGTCACGGAATGGGTATGCTCTTCTAAAGATCGAGTGTAGGCGTGAAATATCAAGTTCTCCGAAATCAAGTACCATGCCGGATATCTGGTTGGCCAGCACATCGAGAGCGCCGGTTTGCACTGATATATTTTCAGCTTTTCCTTCAAGAGCATGCATTACTATCATCATGCTCTCCGCCACGTCATCCTGCCCTACTGCCAGAATGGTACCTCTGGATACTTCGTGTATCCTGTGTCCGGCACGTCCCACTCTTTGTAAAAGCCTTGAAACCTGCCGCGGAGATCCATATTGAACGACATGGTCTACCTTACCTATATCAATCCCAAGTTCCATGGAAGAAGTACATATAAGACCTCTAAGATCTCCTGCCTTGAAAGATTCCTCAGCTTCGATACGTGCTTCCACAGACAAAGATCCATGATGGACTCCTATTGACTCGTTCATTATCCTGAAACCCGATGCCAGTGCTTCGGCACTTTGTCGGGTGTTGACAAAGACAAGAGTTGACTCATGCCTTTGTACTATGTCTCGAATGCATCTGAGGTGGGAGGCGAACTCAATATCACATCCGACAAGCTGCGAGATGTCCATATCCTCTTCAGCTACATGCGGGCGTACTACGTCAAATTCCAGGAATTTGGACATGATAACCTGCAACACAACCACGTTTCTCTCTGATCCTGCAAGGAACCGTGCAACTTCATCTGGATTACCCACTGTGGCAGAAAGCCCCACTCTCTGGAATTCTCCTGCAAGCTCCACCAGTCTTTCAAGACCTACTGCAAGTTGCGCTCCTCTTTTTGAGGCAGCAAGTTCATGGATCTCGTCCACGACTACATGTTTCACATATCTCAGGCTTTCTCGCAGCAACTTGCCTGTGAACATTGCCTGCAAGGTTTCAGGCGTAGTGATTAAAAAGTCAGGTGGCCTACGTGATTGTTTCTGGCGTTCGTTACGTGAAGTGTCTCCATGGCGGACCTGCACATCAATACCAAGCTCCTTGCCCCACCACTGTATGCGTGAAAGCATATCCCTGTTCAGTGCCCGAAGCGGTGTAATATATAATGCTGATAT
>NZ_MVQX01000076.1 GCF_002067275.1 Methanomethylovorans sp. PtaU1.Bin093
ATTCGGTTTTATCTTTTCATTTTTACTTTATGCAGCACTACCCACTTTATTCGAGGGAACCGCCAAGGTTATTCCCATCATGATCCCTGTAATTTGCATCCTCTTTGCAGTATATTACCCGCTTTCCGTCTATGGGGGGCAGGCATCCCGAATTGATAACAACATGCATTATTATATCACTCAAATGGGCTCCATTGCCACCGCTGAAACTCCACGGCTTGATATAATAAGGATCGTTTCTGATAACCAGGAATATAAGGAGCTAGCTACTGAAACAAAAAAGATCTACAATCTTGTTACTGTATGGAATATGAGCCTTGCTGAAGCATGCAGGTTCATTTCCAAGAGAACCCCATCTGTTATATTCGAGGACTTTCTGGACAGATTCGCTCATGGTTTACAGTCAGGAGAGAATATAAAAGCATTTCTTTTTGCGGAGCAGAATGTTGTCATGAACGAATATGAATCCATGTACAACAGTGCTATGTATAATGTTGAGATCATCAAGGAACTCTTCGTTTCATTGGTGATGTCTCTTATATTCCTTGCATCGTTCGCTGTTATCATGCCGGTGATAACAGGCATGGATGCAATACTTCTCATGTCAATGGTGGTAGTAACGTTCATAATAACAGATGTTGTGATGCTTCTGTTCACAAAAGGCAAGGTGCCGAAGGACCCCCTGTGGAGCAAATCTCACATAATTCCTGACTATAAGCTCAAATTATACCGTTCAATCCCTATTTCTATAGGAGCATGTATTCTTGTTACTATTGCTGTTCTGCTTTACGGAAAAATTGTGACACCCATCGCTATTGCACTTTGCTTGACCCCTCTTATATACACCGGAAGGGTGTGCCGCAAGATCGAAAAAAGCATCCGGCGCAGGGATGAAAATTTTCCTGCCTTTATCAGGTCTCTTGGAAGTTCGGCAGGTGCCAGGGGTGGAGTGATAGATGAAGCATTGAAAGCATTGCGTATCCATGATTTTGGCCCTCTTACAAAAGATGTGAACGAGCTGTACAAGAGACTAAACACCAGGATCGATAAGTTCAAATCATGGGAGTTCTTTTCCGCAAATACGGGCAGCCATCTTATTCAGAGGTTCTGTGTAATGTTCGTTGAGTCAACTAACCTTGGAGGCAAGCCCGAGATCATAGGCGATATCATAGCTACGAATTTCCACAGGATAGTCACTCTAAGAAAAAAGAGGGTTCAATCTGCATCGAGCCTTGTGGGAGTATTTTACGGTCTTACTGCCGGAATTGGTTTTACGATGTACATCTCCGTGGGTGTGATCGACCTGATGCAGAGTATGTTCGCCAGTGTGGAAATGCCTGCGGGGATGTCCATGGGCATGGTGATCTACACGAATATAGGAGACGTTGAAGTATTGTCTTTGATGGTATTGCTCATCATGATAGCACACTCTCTGATGTCTGCACTTCTGATCAGGGTTGTGGACGGGGGCCATCTCCTCAGTGCTACCATCGACTTTGTGATAATGGTGTGGATATCAGGCATCACTGCTGTGGTCACGAAGGCTTCCATATGGTCGCTTTTGGGTATGGGTTGACAGAAGCGTAACTGGAAAGCCGTATCTTCAGCCAATAAGTTGTCGAACACGGTCTGCAATGGCCTCTCCCACTTCTTTTGTGGTGGCCTTGCCTCCAAGATCGGATGTGACCATTTTTTTGTTCATGGTGTATTCTATGGCATCCTGTACCACTTTTGCCTGCTCTGTCAATTCATACCATTCAAGCATCATCTTCATGCTCAGAATAGCAGCAATGGGGTTAGCGATACCTTTTCCGGCTATGTCAGGAGCACTTCCGTGTACGGGTTCAAAGAACGCATGTTCTTTTCCGATGTTCGCACTTGGCACCAGTCCAAGCCCGCCAACCAGGGCAGCAGCCATATCGCTAAGTATATCTCCGAACAGGTTCGTGGTCACTATGACATCGTATCTGTTAGGGTGTACGATAAGGTTGTAGGCCATGGAATCTACCAGAGTGTCATGATATTCTACATGATGGGAAGAGGCTGTTTCCCTACACACATCCAGGAACAACCTGTCAGATTTAAGTACGTTGGACTTATGGACTATCTCCAAACGATGCTGCCTGCTTTTTGCAAGCTTGCATGCATAATCGGCTATCCTTGCCGAGCCTTTGCGGGTAATGACCCTCTTAGTATATGCTACATCTTCATGTATCTCTTCTATGCCGGAGTACATGCCTTCTGTGTTCTCCCGCACTATCACCAGGTTGAAATCATTTCTTCCCGTGACACCCATGATCCCATGTATAGGTTTTATGGGGCGGATATTGGCATACATATCAAGCTCCTTGCGTATTGTGAGGAGCACGCTCTTATAAGCAGGGTCAGATGGTGTTGTAATAGCTCCAAACAGAATACAGTCGCATTCCTTTAGGGTCTCGAGGTCATCATCTGTGATAGCATAGCCTGTCCTTTCCCATTTGCCATATCCAAGTTCCACAGGTACCTTTTCCAAAGGCAGGGCAAGGGCATCAAGGACATCTATAGCTGCAGGTATTACCTCTTTGCCTATCCCATCTCCTTCCACCACTGCAATTTTCATTTGCTTTCACCTTTTTCTTTACGGATCTGCTGTACAAGTTCCCTTATTGTTAAGGCTACCTGGAACTCGGAGGCTCCCCAGTGGACCACAGCTCCTCTGACCCCGTTTATTGTAGCAAGGCCCGATCTTTCGGATAGGCAGCACCGTGTCACAAAGGGGCCTTGAGGCGTGTAAATATCAGAACGGAAGGGGCAAATGTTTATGAAATCATATTTAAGGCCAGGGAACCTTGATTCGAAGAGTTTTCTGGATATCTCGCAACCTACAAGCAGCGATCCGTCTTCAGTAATAATATCAGAGTCGAGGCATTTTCCTTCAAGCCCTGAGGAAGAACATGGGAATACGGTCCTTTCTCCTTCGAACTGCCTGAGGTCCTTCATATTCTCTTTGAACCGTATACTTAGATCCCCAAAGATGCCGCTTGCTTCAAGCCTTCTTACCATCAGGCTAAGCCAGGAGGGTTCAGGCGGGACCACATCCACGATTTCAAGATCGATCATTTCAGAGATGTCGGGATCATGCACAAACGTCACATGCTTATCAAGACCGGTGAAGATAACTGTATTTACATTTGCTTCACAAAGTTCTGCAGCTTTCTCTATAAGAAGCCTTCTATCTTTGATATTTAATTCTTTATCGTATTTTATAACCTGTTCTCCAGAGGCAATGAGTTCGACCTTTGTGACCTTTCTTAAGAGTTCCTCTCCGGTATGTTCTACCCGATATATGGCATATTCATTACCAATATCCGTGAGCTGCTCTACTATCAAATAACGGCTAAGGAAATATACCGGCTCTTTATGTGCATCATCCGGATGGATCCTTGTAACTCCCACGTACTTGTACTCTTCAGGGAATATCATTACAACCTCTATTTTTTCCCCTGCATTGCCCTGCGGTGGGGTACAAGTCCTCCGTCACTGAGTATTTCCAGAAGGAAATCGGGCAGTTTATTGCCCGTGTATTCTTTCCCGTTAGCAGTGACCTTTCCGTTTTCAAGATCAACTTCTATTTCATCACCTTCGTGGCACTGTATATTGGCTTCCATGAGAGGAAGGCCAACATTTATGGCGTTGCGGAAGAATATCCTTCCAAAGGACTTGGCCACAACACAGGCCACTCCTGCATATTTAAGTGCTAGTGCGGCCTGTTCTCTTGAAGAGCCGCAACCGAAGTTATTACCCCCGACCACTATATCCCCAGGCTTTACCTTTTTAGAAAAATCAGGGTCTATCCCTTCCATCGCATGATCAGCAAAGACCTGCATATCCGTAGTACGGAGGTATTTCCCAGGTATTATGACATCTGTGTCGATGTCATCTCCAAAGACCCATGTTCTTCCTTTGATGATCTTCTCCATATGTTTCACCTTAAGCTGGATACTCAGTTGTTATTTGTATATCCGGGAGTTCACACCTCTATCGTATTACCCTGAAGCACATCGGTTTCTGTGACCTTTACTTCTTCCACCACACTGCCATAGCTGATCTGGTATGGCTTTGTGGGTGATACATCAAATTGGGTCTGTCCGGAGACAGGGCCTTCTGTTGAATAAGGAACTGTGAATGCATACGTCCCATTTGATGTTGCTGTCTGTGAATATGTGAACGACCGGCCCTGGCTGGTGCTGATCGTCGTACTGATGGTCACACTCTCTCCGGCAGGCGCAGTTCCCGTGATCGTGGCACCCTCTACGTATTCGAATATCTTCACATAACCCGTATTATCTTCTTTGATGTTCCCGCCCAGAAGGACGTTGTATACATTCTTATATCCGATTTCCTGACCCTGCGTGCTGGTGCCGGGAGATTCATGGACCATGCGGTAATGCTTAAGACCATTGCCGTCAAAAATATGCAGCTTTGCTTCCATGGAGTTGAAGTAACGCTCATAAGGAACGGTCACTACTCCCTGATCGGTTTGCACAGCCGTATAATAATTGTCAGTATCCAGTGTCCAGGAGGCCATTGCGTAGAACTTCCCGGTGGCCATTTCCACATCTGATACTATGTATCTGGATCCCATCTTATCGGGGTAAGGATGGATGGCTTCAAGAACTGCAGTTGCTTCTTCCTCGGAAGGAGCTGTAAAGAATGTGGATGCTCCTGGCTTATTCTCTTCTTCGATACTATTTCTTCTCCCACCAATGCCTTGCTGGAAAGGATTGGCATTTGGAAGTCGCCGTGCAATGGTCTCTATCTCATGACCATAGTCCCACCAGGACATCACGCCATAAACTGTATCCGGGTAATCGAATAGCTTCCCTTTCTCCGGTGCATCGTATATCTTAAGGAAGTCAATGCCTGGATCAGGAGTATTGGCTTCCATCCAGAAGAGTGCCTCAAGCCAGTAATCGTTAGCCCCACTGGTATACTGTGACTGCTGCATTGCAAGGCCGTAACTTGGATATGCCACCAGCAACAGCAGAAGAAGAATGGTTAATACATGGATAATTCTAATATTCTTACTCAAACATCCTGGAAGTTCCCTGATGGAGTTCATTTTGTCGTAACAGGCATCTTCTATCTTCTTCCATCCAGTCATGTCAAGGACCTTCGCTGCAAAATATCCGGACAGCACTACAACATTTATAGAGTAGTAATATGCAAAGCGGTTCTGTCCGTATATGGCAAGCAGCATGATGAAGGCCCATACAAGGATGAGTAGTTCTTCCGGTTTTTTGTCTTTCCAGATGCTGAAGGCCAACATTACCATTGCGATCAATGATAAAAAGAAACCCGTGGCGAAGTTGTACCAGACTGAGCTGAGGGTGAATACTCCACCGTGGTAGAAGATGGATGAGACTTCTCCGATGGTGTTGAAGCCACCGGTCTTTGCAGAGAAGATAGTTGCAGATATTCCCGCAATTGAACCAAATATTGAAGGTGCGATCATTCTCATAGCCAGAAGCCCGGTCATTAATGTAGCGATCAATACTATCGGGTAATATGCAGTTCTAAGTCTTTTATCATTGAGAACTTTGTGGACAATGCTCATGTATAAAAAGGCAAAAATAGCTGCAAATGCTGTTGCAACATGGAACCATGAATATATATAGGCACTGAATCCCATATCGGGATTTATAAATGGGGCAACGGGTAGCAGTCCCGCAATAAAGGTAATGATTCCTATTATTCCCAAGTATTCAGTCGATCTATTGTTAAGGTGATCTAAAGTAGATTGTACTGCTCCAAATATAACAATGATCATCCCGAACATCGGGGCACCCGGCCAGGTAAGTTGATAGGCTGCATACATAAGTCCTGCAAGTATTGCAAATATTATTGGCCGGGTGGCTTCTTTGTTCTTGTTCTGCAGCATCTTTAAAGAAAGGTTCCTCTTTTTTGCTTCGATCAATGCGATCAAGAAGAACAACATCAGTAATGAGCTGAACAAAGTTTCTGCCACGTGGTGGTCCGTAAAGATGATGGTTGAACGGCTAAGGAATTGCCCAGGGGCGATAGCTATAAGAAAAGCCGCAATAACGCCCGTTTTCCTATCCTTTAGGTACTTGCCGATGTAGTATACGGGTATTACCGTAAGGGC
>NZ_MVQX01000077.1 GCF_002067275.1 Methanomethylovorans sp. PtaU1.Bin093
TACCTGCTGCTTGTCGGCCTTGGCAGGAAAGGCCTCCCTAAAGAGATGTTCGAACAGGCACCCCTTCACCTTGATATCACCTCAGCCGGCATATCCCTGGAAACCTGCACAGCCATCGGATGCATCCCCGCTTATATCATGGGCATAGTGCACACCAGGCAAAGTTCAAAAGCCCAGTTTTGAGAATGGATAAAAAAGAGGCTTTCAAAGCCTCGGAGAAGGGGTCTTGCGCAGCCAGTCGATATCCGACTGGTATAATTCGCGCAGGTCCTTAAGGTCCAGTTTGAGCATTGCCAGACGGCTTACTCCCAAACCCCAGGCAAGGACAGGGTACTTGATACCAAGGGGGTGGGTGACTTCCTTTCTGAACACGCCTGCGCCCCCAAGCTCTACCCAGCCCAGACCTTCAACGTATACTTCAGGTTCCACACTGGGCTCAGTATAAGGGAAGTAGCCTGGCCTGAAGCGCACGTCCTTGAACCCCATCCTGTGATAGAACTCAGAAAGCAAGCCCAGGAGATTGGCAAAGGTCATATCCTTATCCATTACCACACCTTCCAGTTGTTCGAACTCCGGGGTGTGGGTTGGATCGATAGTTTCCCTGCGGTATGCCCTGTCAATGGAGAATGCCTTGATCGGAGGCTCCGGATGATCAGCAAGGTATTTGATGGTCACAGCAGTGGTATGTGTTCTGAGGACATTCTTGCAGGCGATATCCTCACTCCACCTGCCTCCCCATCCCTTTGATGCAAGGTCTCCCCCGTGCTCATGCATAGCACATACCTTGTATTTATACTCCTCAGGGAGTTCCGATGTTTCTTTAAGGTGGAAAGTATCCTGCATTTCCCTTGCGGGGTGGTCCTGTGGCTGGAACAGGGCATCGAAGTTCCAAAAAGAGCTCTGTACGATATCTCCTTTTATTTCAGTGAAACCCATTTCCAGAAAGATCTGACGCATCTGGTCGATAAGGCGCTGATATGGATGCACCTTAGCCCCATATACAATACGGGGCGGTGTATGAATATTATAAGGTCTGAACTTTTTCTCTTTCCATTCTCCACTCTTGATCATCTCGGAAGTAAGCTGAGCAACCTCTTCTTCCAGAGTGATACCTTCCCGCACAAGTTCCTCACCACTGGCAGTGATCCTGAAGGTCCGCAGCTTTTTCTCGTTCCTGTTCACAAGCTTGCGTTTTATGAGTTCCTGGGTAATAGCGTTGTCAACTCCAAGCTGTTCAGGCGTTACCTCCCCACTGCTCAAATTAGTAAGGGCTTTTTCATCATCACCGATATCTGCCTTACCCGAAGGGATCACATTGCCCTGCTCTATATTGGCCCATCCCTTGCGGCGAAGCCATCCTGTAGCGATACCCACTATTTTAGGCGATACTTTTTCCTTCAGTTCTTCCAGAGAGGTCGGGCCAGACATGGCTAAGATCATTTGCCTCTCGGGAAGACCGGACCTTGCATACTCTTCGCCTTCGGAGGTAAGATTGTAAGTTTCTATAACCTGTTCCAACACATCAGCAAGTCCTTTCTCCTGCAGCATAAAGGCAGACTGGGTAACTGTTTCGACCTTCAGTCCGGTGATCTGCGCAAGTTCTGCAGGGGTCAAATTTCCTTGCTTCCCCAGACCTATCAGAACAACTTTCTCGTTAGTGGTAAGATTATACTGGTGGTTCATTGTCACACCTGGTCTAAGCGATCATTGAATTCATAAGCAATATTCATCAAGTCTTTCCCTGGCAAGCTCTCTTTTTTCCTGGTGGTCCTTCAGGAACTTTTCCATTCTTTCAGCAGCCAAGTTCTTACAACTGCCGCAGGTTCTCTGTCCTGTGACACATTCCTCACGTATCTGCAAAAGTTCCTGATCATCTTCCATGAGATGGAAAAGCAAAAGCTCGTAGACAGAGCATTTATCAGGCTCCCCGCCCAATTTCTTTTGTTCCTCAAGGCTTATGCGGCCCCCGGTCTTTGCACGTTTTACCTTTTTTGCACCTTCCTTTGGTTCATCGAGAAGAGCTATATGGCTTTCAGGGATACTACTTGACATCTTCCCACCCTGAAGGCCGGACATGAATCGATGATAAGTGGCCGCAGGCGGGACAAATGCATAACCTCCATAACGAAGCTCGACGTTCCTTACCGTCTTTAACAACTCTTCAAAGTTGTCGGCATCAAGAACATCCAGATGGCCTTCAAAAAGTTTTGTACTGCCGGGAATCGTATCATGCAGTTCTTCCAGTGCTCCTTCAGGAGCTGCTTTACTGCGTATGCTAAAATAATGATTTCCGTCTTTATTCTCTCTGCCTTCTATTTTGAACATGTTCATCTTATGGCCAAGTCCGCGGGTAAGACGGATATGCGGATCCTGGTCAGCACCTACAGGTATAACGGTCGGTTTTGGTCCGCCGTACTCCTCAAGCTGAGGATGAAGGATATCAGCACTCTGCGTTACTGCACTTACCATATGGGAAACACTTGTTTCTCCGGTGAATCCGTAGATGGCACTTAATTCTGAATAATTTACCTTGGAGCCGAGTTCAAAAGAAAGGTCCTTTACATTATCTGAAGTGGACTGGAAATAAATGTGTCCATGAGGTTCAAAACCAAGGGCTATGAGGCTCAATATATACTCATTGATGCCCGTATCCCTGCATTTCTCCCACGAGATGCCTCTTACGGAATGTGCTTCGCGGTCAGCTATTCCCACAAAAGCATCGGCTCCTTTCTGCTGGTGCCATATTATCTCTTCCATAACCATCTTGTGTCCAAGATGTATTCTGCCGGATGGCATGAATCCACTCATCACGGCAAAAGGTTCCTTATTCTGGATTGCATCAAGCACATGCTCATAACTGCGATGGCCGAAGATCACTTTTCTGCGCATTAACCTGTGAGGATCCTCTATGCGGGAATATAAGCCATCTAACGGCATTATACCAAATTCCTCAAATAATTTGGAATAATCTTCGATATTCGTTGAACTCCATGGATCGATTTTTACATTCATGAGGGATCTAGGTCCTGTTTATATTGATATGTATCATGTATGCCCCTGGCTACCTGGCAATAGTAGAAACACGTAGTTATATGTAAATGTTCTTGTTGTGGATGGGGATCATCTGGGTTCTTTTTCCAGCAACCTGAAATCATATGGTGCTGACTCATCCTGAGGTATGCTTCTCACCAGTCCAAGGAATGCAGGTTCGTGCATTTTGCAGGTATAACGCTCTCCCCTGTAATGTGAACTTTTACGTATCCTTTTCCATATGGTCTTCAGTGACTCTTCACGGACGTTACCATAGCTGAACGGAATATAAGGACATGGTTTCACAGAGCCTTCAACACATAGGTGTAGCCAGCGCTGGCCTGCCATGCATCCCAGCATACGGCCTTCAAAATAAGTATTTGCAAATATACGCGGACCATCTTTTGAGGAATTGATACGCTGATACATATCCAGGATCTCCTTACGCTGCAGATCTGAAAGGATCGGGTCGTCTGGCTTCTTAGGGATACTTTCCCACAAGGAAAATTCATGCACTCCCAGAGATGCTGCCATTTCATACATTGCAGGCAGTTCTTCTATGTTCCGGGGAGATACATGGGTGCACATTGTGACCAGCAGCCCGGCCTCAAGTCCCATTTTCATAGTAGAGGTGGCCTTTTCAAAAGCACCTTCAAGCCTGCGAACTTCATCATGTTTTTGTGGTTCAGTGGAATAAATGCTCACCAGCAGATTGTACAAGCCTGCTTCTTTGAGTCTTCTTGCGGCCTCGGGGGTCATTTCAGTACCCGGGGTATACATATTGACAATGGCACGCTCTTTATCAACATATTCAATAAGCTCAAATATGTCCTCCCTAAGCATAGGGTCCCCTTCTGTAAAAGTGATTATGAAGGCCCCCATGTCCAGTGCTTCATCAATTACTTTTTTCACTGAGGAAATGTCAAGTTCGCCTTCCCCGCCACTTATAACACAATGGGCACACTGGCACTTACATTTGCGTGTGATCTCAAAAGATACGGTCTCTGGTACATATCTGCCAAGTGCTGTCTGGATCTCGGCAAGTAACAGTCTGTTGAAAGCTTTGCTGGGGATAGGTGGGAGCCATGTGGAAGCAACAATATGATCTTCCGTTACAAGAGCTGGTTTTTCTTCCTTAAGACGGGAGTTGATCCTGTCCAGAAAAGGGGTGCATGGCCTTTTGAGCCCCCCTTTTGCCTCCAGTTTGACAAAAGCCCCATTCTTATGTAATTTTATGGTGAGCCCTGGAATAGATACAAGAGTGATGTCAGCTTCAGGACCTTCTGAAGGATGTTCAGCGGAATTCATCGATATTCTCCTTTTTTTGGGGAATGCTGCAGAAAATTTCTGCTTTCTCACTTAGGAGGGATCCATGGGGATCAACAACCAGCCCTGAATCGGTGATCCTATACTGGTGAATGGATTCGTCGTGTTTGACGCCCCTCATCTTAAGGATCTCTATAAAGCGTATCCTTTCATTTCCAATCCTTGACATATTGAGGGAAATAACACCCTCTGCAAGATACTCCTCCACATTGAAAATATCTTGCCCATATTTATCTTCACTTGAGATAAGGGTTGTGCAGTACAGGTTCTCTATATTCTTTATAAATTCCAACAACATGAATCTGATGTTGACCGGATCCTGCGATATCTTCAGTGTTGTGATGGAATCAATGAACAGGCGCTTTGCACCAATCTGCTGTACATTCTGATATATCTGATTAATGACGCCTTCAAGTGTCATTTCTTCAGCATCTACCTTTTCATCTGTCATTGATCGTTTTATGTATCTGCTATACTTAAGTGGGTCAGTCCGGACGATCCTGAGCTTGTTCTCTTTTACCAGCCTTTCAAGATCCCAATTATGACGCCACATATTGCGCATTATTCTGGCGGGGGATTCGTCAAAAGTGACATAAACACCAGTCTCATTGTATTTGGTGATACCCTCATAAAGATACTGTATCCCAAAAGTAGACTTGCCTGCTCCCGGCCCCCCGGTAAGCAGGATCACATCATCTTCGATAAAGCCGCCTTCGATCAGTTCATCAAAACCAGGTATTCCAGTAGGCACTCTCATAAAAGGACCTTCAAGCAGTGTTGGATAGTAAATTATATTTCATGTTATATAATCTACTATTCCCGTATGCCTGTCTATGCCCTTTAAACCCTTTCTGCAAAAGCCAGATTTCCACTGATCCTCTTGATCCTGGCTTTAACAGTTTGTCCTTTGGAAGTGTTCGGAACGAATATGGTGTATTTGGATAACTTAGCTATCCCGTCGCCTTTCGAACCGACGGAATCTATCATCAGTTCATATTCCTTTCCTTCTTCGATCTCATCTTTTGGGGCCTGAGCTACTGCACGTCTCTTTTTGACCGGTCTGTGGCCACCACATGCCGAACATCTGAGCATCAGCACCCTGTCGACCTTGACAAGCTGCGTATCCGGACGACCACATTCAGAACAGATAACATACTCCTCAACATAGGCGTCGATGTTGGATTTGAGCATCTCTTTAGTGAAACGTCCCTGGAATACCGCTCTGCTTCCTTCGATCTTACCCGCAGTACCTAGTTCCCGGGTCAGGTACTTCATCAAGTGGTCCGGGTCCCTGTTAAATACATCCGCTATGTTGCCAAAATTGTCAAGGATAGTAGTTTTTCCTTCAACCAATACCCTGGGTTCGGGGACCACAAAACGTTCACCAGTGGTTTCCATGTCAGGCAGGTCGGCCAACGCGCGGTCAAGCAACTTCTCATAGCTATCCATGTCTAATACCTCAGGAACGCCGGATATAAAGACTTACTGTACAAGTTCCAGTCCCTGGTCTATTACTATTCTCACAGGTGTGGGAAGCTTCTGACCTGCACGCCTTAGTGCATCCTTAGCGACAATATAATTCTCTTTGTTCACGGATACTGTGAAGACCTTCTGGCCGGCAGATACTCTTGCAGCGGTTCCTACGTTCTTTCCGTAGGCACCTCTCATACCGCTTGATACACGGTCTGCACCTGCGCCCGTTGCCTGCTTGTTCTCTCTTAGAACCTCGTGGGGATATACCCTGAGCTTCAAATGATAACCTGTACGTCCGGCTGCATTCATTATAGCCCTGTTGGCAGTGATACGGGCAGCTTCAAGAGCAGTGTGCCTTATCTGGCATCTCTCTTTGACAATAAGGGAGAGCTTTACGGGGAAATCTTCAGTTTTACTACCCATGTCGTAGTGGATGACCTGGCTTCCAGGAACACCACCCATATATTTCCTGCGGGTGAATGAACGTTGTCTGACGTTCCTATACATACTTGCTGGCTTTCTTACCATGAATAAAATCTCCTTTAAGTTATGAATAAGTCCTCAGAATAGAATCTGGCTCCTTATAGATAATGTAGGTATTTGAATCTGTTGAGTCCTCTGGTAAATTACTCAGAGTAGAGGCTCTTCCTTTACTACCTTGGAGTTTATAAGCCTTATTCCTCAGTGTCTATATGCCTTGCTGAGCATCGAGCGGTTCATATAGGTTATCCTTATATATGTACTGTGTATGCAATCCTCAACTCCCCTGTCCCACAAACAACATATAAAAGGGAATCTACGATTTGCACTCATAACAGTTTCAACATCACGATTCAATAAATACGGCTCCGCTATATCTCCACAAGAGTCTGAAGACTTATCTGGGGATCGGATGTATAATATGGTTCAAGAGAATGGGCATGAGGTCGTATCCTATTCATTGGTTCCCGACGATCCTGCCTGCATCCGGGATCTGATCTCTCGTCTGATAGACGAAGATGTGGATGTGATAGTAACCAGCGGAGGTACCGGATTAAGCCCTGACGACGTGACCATAGAAGCCATATCTCCTCTGTTCCATAAGGAGATACAAGGTTTTGGGGAATACTTCAGGTATCTTAGTATCGGACAGATAGGCAGTTCTGTGGTCCTTACAAGAGCATGTGCCGGTATAGCGGACAATAAAGTTATATTTTGTATTCCGGGCTCACCAAACGCAGTAGATCTTGCTTTTTCAGAAGTGATCCTGCCTGAGGCAGGTCATATTTTAAAACATCTTGGAAAGGTAGCATAAAAAACTTCCTATAATACCTGTTATATACTAGTAAAGATATTATGCATCGCGACAATTTACCAAGTAGATAGATGATATAAGGACAAATGATAAATATAATCGCTCAGAAGGTTGTGCATGGCAGGATATTCATTAGGCATCAAAGAGCTGGATGAGATCCTTGGTAATATCAGGGAGGGGACGAATATCATGATGATAGGTCCTCCTATGAGCTCTAAAGATGAACTTCTTAACCTGATAGTATACAACGGTTTTATTAATGGCAATTCATCTATAATTGTATCCACCCGTGAGCCAGGAGAAAGGTTCTTTGAATGGTTTGAGCGCAATGGAATTAACATATCTGATGCTAGCATAGGTGTAGTTGATTGCGTTACAAAGACCCTTGGAATGGGCGCTCCGGAGACCGAAAGGATAAAACGTGCATCAAGCCCGGTTGATCTGACAGGTATTGGAGTTAAGATCAGCCAGTTCTTTGAAGACTTCGTGATGAAGAGAAGGATACCTCAGAACCGGCTTTGTATCAACTCATTGTCAACGATCCTGATGTATTCCAATCTGCAGACAGTGTTCAAATTCCTTCATGTATTCACCGGAAGGGTGAAAGCAGCAAACGGATTAGGAATATACGTTGTAGAGGATGGAATGCATGATCAGCAAACTATAACTACTCTGCAGCAACTTTTTGATGGAATGATCGAGATCCGCGCAAGCGGTGAGCACCACTGTGTACGTGTGGTGGGATTAACTCCAAAACCAACTCCTTGGTTTGAGTATGAGATCGAAGGTAACCACCTGAAGCTTCAAGAATGTAAGTGAAGGAAAGGCTACCCGTAAAACCAATCTATATTCGCTCATGTGCCCCTTTAATGCTATTGAACTTTTATGCCACAGAGTATTTGAACATGAAATAAATTGGGAATAGTTATGGACAAAGATAGGTTACACGAACTAAAAGCAGAAGCTTCGCAATTGAAACCAGTAATGAACATTGGTAAGAACGGGATCACTGAAACCGTAGTGGGAGAGATAAAAAAGCATCTTAAAGCCGATCACCTGATAAAAATAAAAATGCTGAAAAGCTCCCGGGAAGAAAAAGATACAATAGCTATAGCAGAAGAACTGTCACAAGCCACTGCCTCCGAGGTAATAGAAATAAGAGGCAATAACGTGGTGCTGTACAAGTGAATAAGACTATTATTTGATCTCTGAAGGAGGTATTACCTCCACTTCCTGCAGGATCATGAGTTCACGAGGCAGCATCTGCCGTAATTCCGGGATTATTGCCCGGATCTTATCCTCTGCGTCTACTGCCTGCACTATTATGGGCAGGTCTGCACCAAGTCTGAGCACGTTCGCCGTATGGATCACGTGATCGACACCATAACCTTCTATGCAGTGATGCACTGTTGCTCCTGCAATGCCTGCCTTTTTAAAGAACTCGATAACAGCATGGTATGCAGCCTTTCCACGATACGAATCCTTTTCGCTCAGGTATATCCTAAGGATCACATGTTTCATTATATTTTATTATCTGACGCTTATTAGATTAAGTTTACCAGCAACTGGCCTGCCTTTACCGATGCGAGGCACATGAAAAGGTTAAGCCCTATATTGAAGACAAAATAAGTTAGCTCATTCTCTTCCAGCAGGCGGAAACTCTCGTAGGAAAAAGTAGAGAAAGTAGTGAATGATCCTAAAATACCGATGTTGACAAAATGCACGATGCTCCCGTTAGCTCCTGAGAATGTCAGATATGATAGGATGAAACTTCCGATGACGTTCACCGTGAGGGTGCCTGTAGGTATCACAGATGATCTTGGCACTGCTCCGGCTACAAGGTAGCGCAATATAGCACCTATAGTGCCTCCGATGCCCACAAGCAATACCGCTGAGTATGGCGTGCTACCGCCTCCGTCCCAGATAGATCATACAGGCCCGCCCCAGTAGAACACCAAACAGCCCTGGCAGTATATTGGCACAGATGAAGATCACAGAAGCTATAAAGCTCATCTGGAAGGCATATACTGCAAAGCTTGAAAAGGTCGTGAACGAGCCCAAAAAGCCTATACCTGCGAACAGGCGAACACGGGTGGGGACATAACCCAGGAACTCACTGTGATACATGAGCAAGCCCAGACAAAAGCTCCCCAGGACATTGACTGCCAGAGTGCCCCGAACAGATGTCAGGCTCTCGCAGAACGCGAACCTGGTCACTGCACCCAGAAATCCTCCGCAGCCTATTGCCAGGAGATCTTTTACATCCCAGTCTCTGGACATTCTTACTACTCGATCAGCACTACATCGACTTCGCTTGCTTTCTCATATCCTTCGACATGTTCCGGTATGATTACGAATCCCTGGGATCTGGCAATGGAACTAAGGATACCGGCACCGGCGGTCATCAGGGGATGAGCGATACTGCCATCGAGTATAACCCTGGCATAGCTCAGATACCCTTCACGCGAGGTGATCTTGGAGCTCAGCTGTGCCTT
>NZ_MVQX01000078.1 GCF_002067275.1 Methanomethylovorans sp. PtaU1.Bin093
TGGTAGCGGATAATATGTAAAACTCAATTCTTGGTTTTCTTTTTTTCCAGTATTTTCCTGAACGCTTCACTGCCTGAGATCTCTCCCATCGTATAGAACATCCGCACCTCAGCTCCGAAGTTACCGATTATATCTTCCATGCGCCGGAAGCTCTCTTTTATCTTTTCCGGAGCCATTCCATGGTCACCGGATGCATTCGTTTCAAAATATGCGGCCACTATGCCATCTATCATGCCTTTCGGATGCCACTCATGTGGGGTTTTGGGCAGCATGCCCGTGGATTCCTGATACAGAGCAAGCGCATCAGCTGAGCGCCCTTCTCCAAACAGGCACAGGAGCATGCCTGATATTGCCTGCAGGTCCGCTGCATTGTCATCCCTTAGTTTACGGTAGATCAGAGCAGCATCTTCAAAATTCCCATTTATGGCAAGTATCATACCCTTTGCATGGAGCACCTGTGGATCGGTGGGAGATATCTTCAGGGCCTTGTCCAGATATCTGAGAGCCTCCTCGTTCCTGCCCACAAGTTCCATGATCATACCCATTTGCATTGATCTTGTCTTCTCATCGTCCGCCTGCAGCAATACAGCTTCAGCAAAACCGATGCCTCTTTCAGTAAGGCCTTGCTCATGGTATGCAGCAACCACCTGTACCATCATTTCCAGGGAAGGTTCTTTTTTGAATTCTTCCTTCAGGTTTTCCACTTTATCAGAGATACTGTGCTTTTGGTCCATAAAGTATCTACCAGATATACATGTGCATGATAGGAACTAAAACCTTTCTAACTATTCATAGGGATCAGTTTATTCAGATATGCATACAGTGCAGGATGATCATGTAAAACAAGGTCAGCTGCCCTTAGTTTGGAAGGAGGCACATATGTGGGTATACCCACACAGAAAAGCCCTGCCCTTTTAGCAGATTCCACGCCCATGGGTGCGTTTTCCACGACCATGCATTCGTCTTTTGCCCTGCCGAGCAGTTCCACTGCCTTAAGGTACGGTTCAGGAAAGGGTTTACCATAGTGGACATCCTCGCCACATACGATGGTATCGAAAACATCAGGAAAGAAATCATCCATTATACCTTTCACTGTATATCTGTCGGAACCTGTGACCACTGCAAGGGAAAAATGCTGTTTGAGATCTCTTAGACACTCTAACATGCCATCAAAAGGAGCAATAGACGCGTTGGCACTGAAGAACTCCACTTTTTTGCTTTTTATCTCTTCATATAAATGGGGCTGGACCTCTTTTCCGGCTTTTTCAAAAAGCCACTGAATACCAAGTATATGGTTCGCACCTTCTATCTCATAGATATCTTCCCTGGATACTTCAGCGCCTATTTCTCTTGAAACCGCTATCCAGGCATCGGCATGGGAAGGCATGGAATCCACCAACACCCCATCCATATCAAATATAATGGACCTGAGCATGCTGACAGAACCAGTTTCAATACGGATAAATCTTGTGTCTGGCATCAATACCACTAATTATAAACCATAATCCTTCGTTCATTAGTATAACAACGAATAAAATGTGGGATCGGTACAATGCTTACAAAATGTAGTTTATCCGAGGAATTGCCTGTTGAGGAGTATCTCATTGAGAAGGAGCCATATTATGTACCTGTGGGAAATGAAGTCGACATCTTCATGTCAGCCTACCGGAACAAATTACCTGTGAACCTTAAAGGACCGACAGGTTGCGGAAAGACCCGTTTCATGGAATACATGGCCTACTTACTGAAGCGCCCTTTGATAACTGTGGCCTGTCATGAGGATCTGACGGCCACTGATCTTGTGGGAAGGTTCCTGATAAAAGGAGAGTCTGTGGAATGGAGCGATGGTCCTCTTACAAAGGCTGTTAAGCACGGTGCCATCTGCTACCTTGACGAAGTTGTGGAAGCACGCAAGGATACAATTGTTGTTATACATCCTCTTACAGACAATCGGCGTATCATGCCCATTGACAAGCTGGGAGTGATCCTGAAGGCGCCTTCAGAATTCATGCTCAGTATCTCCTATAATCCTGGCTATCAAAGTGTTATAAAAGACCTCAAACAAAGCACGCGCCAGAGATTCGTGGCTTTGGAGTTCGATTATCCTCCTACGGAACTTGAAATGCAGATAGTTGCCCATGAAAGCGGGGTCGATGAGGAAATGGCTCGCTATCTTGTGGATATCGGTCACCGCATCCGAAACTTTAAACAACACGGTCTTGAGGAAGGTGTAAGCACTCGTCTGCTTATCTACGCAGGTAAGCTCATAAAGGACGGCATCGACGCAAAGGAAGCATGTCGCATAGCTATGGTCAGACCTATAACCGATAACACTGATCTGCAAAAAAGCATCGATGAGATCATCTCCACTATCATGGAGTGAGGGAGAGGAATGCCAGAAGCAGGCGGAAGACCTCTTTCTCCGGAAGAACTTACTGACATTGTCAGATCATATTATCCTAATCTTGACCCGGATGATCTATCCTCTGTAGTGGAACATCTCAAGGAGATATCCGTCCAGGATCTGAAGTTCATCTTGAGCTCAGGAAAATTTACATCAGGTAAAGGTCGCAGAGTAGTTAGATCTTATCTGAAGGCAGCACCTCAGGTGTACCGTTCGCTTCCTCAAGATGGCTTTAGAGAATGGCTAATGCTTGCACAAAAAGCATCATTTTTGAGCATTTCGTGTATCGAAGGTTTCTTTGATGCTTCGGGTATGATCGTTGAAAAAGGTGGTCTGCCTCTTTTGCACCGGTGGACAGAAATGGGAATATCCATAGCAGGTCGGGACAAGGGGCTTGCCATATCTTATTTTGCCAATACTTCTAAAGTTGTGTCATCTCGACCTTTTGAACATTTTGAAGAACTCATATCCATTGGAAGCAATTTCTCAGGCTCCAATATAAGAGTATCTGAGGCTTACTTCAAACACCTGGCAGACCTGTTGTCTCTGCTGTCCACTGATGAGTTCCGCAAATTTGTTGATATTATCGAAAATATCAGGGAGAAGGACTGGAGGACAGTAGTAGAGATCATAAACAGCTCCGGAGAAACTTTCACTCACATTGAACCATATCGTAGGCATTCGATCCTCAATGCGCTCAATCCCATTCTCAGGTTCGGTGCACCTCTTACTCTTGCACTGTTCAACCGTTCACCTCTTGCAATGGCTGACCTGGGTGACAACGATCTTAACAAGTGGTTCTCTGTGACAGAGAAGATCGCTGAGTTCAATACCGATATGGCTATATCCTTTGTGAACAGAAGTCCGAAGCTTCTTGGTTCTACGGATATTGGAGAATTGACGGAATGGGCAGACAGAGGCATAGCTCTTGTATCCAGAGACAGGCATGCTGCAAAAGCATTCATAGATCATGGTTTCAAGGGGCTTGAAAGCCATGTTCGGACCACTACCCGGGAACAAAGGGCATTTATATTAGATGTGGGATCTGAGCTAGCTCTGGTAAATCCCGAATGCGTAGAGAATTACTTCAGATATGCTCCTGATGTGCTGCATCTCTTCACCCATCAGAATTTCAGGGACTGGCTGGCCATTGGAAAAGAGATAGCAAAGAAAAGTTCCCATCTTGGTGCAGGTTATTGCCGGCACTCGGCTGTTGCCTTTAAACGGATACCACCTGCTTATCACGGAGAAATATTCTCCACAGCCCGTATGCTGCTGGAAGTAGATTGGCTGCTTGCAGGTGTTTTCTTTGAAAGCCTGCCGGAAGTGGTGGAAAGGATCGACCCGGCAGAGATCAGGAAATGGGCAGGCACCGGCCTGAAGGTATACGAAAAAGATAAAAAGATAGCTGTGGATTATTTTGCCTTTTCTCCGTCCCTGCTGGCAGATCTGGATGTAAGGGAACTTGAAGAGTGGGCCTTCAAAGGGATCAGCGTTTTTGAAGAAAGTCCGATCAGGGGGAGGCCATACTTTTCCCTTAAATCCAAAAGTTCCACGGATACCATCGAAGAGCTCAAAGGCGGAGTAGCCCTGAAAAAGGTGGCGAATGTTCTGAAATTCTATGCTGTCGGCCTTTCAGGTGTGGACTTCAGCATCCGGTCGAAACATGTTCTTCCTTTGGCGGAAGGTCTCGATTTTCTGAATCCCATTATTGCAGGTAATGTCATCTACCTTGAACCCAAGATCAAAAAATATATTGATTTTGAAGATAATTTCAATATATATAAGCTGAGCGTGATGCATGAAGTGGGGCATGTGCAGTTCAGCACCACAGAAATATCCACGCAAGCTGCATCTTCTTTACTGAAAAAAAAGGGATTTGAGTTTAGCAGCGCTATGGAAACAGTGAGTATAACAAGCCTTTTTTCTGCATTTCAAGATCATCTTCTGGCCGTCGATCTCATGGGTATCATAGAAGATGCAAGAATTGAATACATGATATTCGCTTCCTACAGAGGACTGAGGGATAGTTTCAAAAAGATCAGGGCTCAGCTTTTACAGGCAAGGCCTATTCCGGAACCTGGGCTGGAAAGGTTCATGGAAGCACTGATGTGGCTTTCTGCAGACAATGAACCGGTATTCAGCATGGACGCAAAAATGAGGCAGACAATAGATATTTGCAGGGCTCTGCTCCATAAAGTACTCCATCCGAATTCCTCTACTCTGGATTCCATGGAAGTGGCATTTGAGATATACGATTTGCTTCAGGAGCTGTATGGTCCTCTGGCGGATCGGCGATACACTCCAATTAAAAATCTTGAATACAGGGGTGTGGGCATTTCTGCTCTGACAGAGGAAGAACCTGCTTCTACTGACCCTTACGAGCACATGCTTGCGAGGTTCGTGCCGCAATGTGAGGAAAGCAGGGAAGAGGAGAAAATGGAAGAAAAACCGGATGAGATGTTCCAGGAACAAAGCTACGCTATTCCCAATAACTGGAATGTGCGCGGTAGTTTCAGATATGATGAATGGGACACTGTGATCAATGATTACAAGTCCGGCTGGTGTGTGGTTAAAGAAATAGAGCCTGCAGGTGACTCGGGAGAATACTTTGAAGATGCAATAAAGCGATACCGTAATGAGATCGCACTCATCAGGCGCATTTTCAGCACAATGAAACCTGAGTCCTTCCATAAGTTAAAAGGACAAACGGATGGCACTGAAATCGATGTCGATGTGTTCATAGAGGCCCTTATGCAGAAAAGATGTGGTGCGGACCAGGATGATCGTTTTTATGTGCGGTGGGACAAGAGAGAAAGGGATGTGGCTACTCTTTTCCTTGTAGATGTCAGTGCTTCCACCTCCAAAAAACTGGACACAGGCGGCCAGAGCATTATAGATGTGGAAAAAGACTCTTTGATCATAATGAGCCAGGCACTGGAAAGTATTGGAGACAAATATGCTATCTACGCTTTCTCCGGCCATACCCGCAATGATGTGGAGTATTACATAATAAAGGAGTTCAATGAGGATTTTTCCGGTACAGTGGCCAACAGGATCAGCCTGCTGGAACCAGTGGCTAACACTCGCCTTGGGCCTGTGATCAGGCATTCCATCGCGAAGTTGGAACAGGTGCAGGCAACTACCAAGATGATAGTGCTCCTTTCAGATGGAGAACCCTATGATACCTGCCATGGAGAAGGTGCATACGAAGGACGCATGGCAGAAGAGGATACAAGGGTAGCCATCCAGGAAGGCAATGCCAGGAACATACATTTCTTCTGTATAACAGTAGATAAAGATCCGGGGAACTATCTTGATACCATCTTCTCTAATGTAGGCTACACGATAATAGACGATGCGCAGGTGCTTCCTGCAAGACTTCCTGCATTGTACAAGAGACTTACGACATGAACTTGCGTAACTTATCCGGTTGATATTGCTATAGGAATGAATGTCAGGAGCGGGTCAGGAAAACCTATTTGAGAATGCATCCCTTTTATTGTATGCTTGATCATCCGATATCTCTTTTTCCATGAGCTGGACCAGGCTAATTACATTATCGTATGCTTTGGAAGTTTCCTGTAAACTGAAAGTTGCTGCGAAGGTGTGCAACAGCTTAAGAGTATCGAGGAGTTCTGCGGATTCTATGAGAGCCATGTAACTATCACCATTAGTATTGTAAATTTGGGATTATCCTGTTTCTGCCAGCCTATATCTACCCACGGAAGCAGGAGGATGGGCCATAAGCACCTTTTAATATGGATATAGGCACCCAGCAAAGATGTTTTCTGAACAGTCCAATGACATTGTAATATATAACAAAGCCTTGCATTAATTCGCAATACATGTGATACTTTGCAGCTCACATGAGTATTTTACTACTTTAATGTAATTTTACAATGATGTATGAACACCATGCTTAGCAATGAGATCGTTTAAAGTTCATAAAAGAGAGGGCAAACATCAGATCAGTTTTTAAACTAAGATGTACTTCAATAATATATTAAAATAAACGATTTACTATTAAGATATACAATATAAAAGAGGTACCTCATGATCGGTTATCTGGCAGGGACACTTACAACTCTTGCTTTTGCACCTCAGCTTCTGAAAGCTTTGAAGACAAAATCTACAAAAGACATATCATTATTGATGCTTTTGTGTTCTACGACAGGTATGACATTATGGCTGTACCATGGGTTGCTGATCAAAGATATGGCTTTGGTATTGGCTAATTCTGTTTCAGTAGCTCTGGCTTCAGCTCTGCTCGTGTACAAACTGAAGAGGGATCACTCTGAACTGAACAGGGATACTTCATCGACAAATGATGGTACGATCGAGTATGAATAAATTGAAAAGAAACATTTAAAAAATGAAGTGACTGTACAAATAATGTACTCCACTTCAGTAAAAAAGAATAAGTGTATTTAGTATCTCTTTGGTGGTCTGTGCTTCTGGTAGCATTCCCTGCAGTATACAGGTCTGTCACCGGATGGCACGAATGGCACTTCGGTTTCCTGTCCACAGTCAGCGCAGGTTGCTTTGTGCATTTCCCTCGGACCGCTTGGCCTGAATCCACCGCTTCCGCCTCTTGAACCGCCACTTCCGCCGGACCTGAATCCACCGCTTCCGCCTCTTGAACCGCCACTTCCGCCGGACCTGAATCCGCCACTTCCGCCTCTTCTATCGTTGTTCATATTTGATATCCTTTGTTGTTTTATTGTATTGGTGTGTCTCAGTATGTTAAACTGAGGATTTATGCATGAGCGACCGATCTGGCTTTAAATCTCTATTTTGCAAAAACCACAAACTTGCGGATAAGCATACTGTATCTATTACAATACCTTTAAAATAGGCATTAGGAACAGCTTCAGTTGAGACCGAATAATTCACCTTGATCAATGCAACCCATTCTCTGCATTCAGTCAATTAACCTAAAAGAAGCAAACAGAAACGGTATTATCCTTTTCTTTACTCGCCAACTAAGCTAACTGCAATTGTCATACTGGTATTTTTAATATATATACTTGTTGCTTTTCCGAAAAAACAACTTCAATATGCATAAGGGCTTACTCACTTGTTTGATCATCTATTATTTGCAGTTCCCGCTCTTCACCTTCGGCATTAAAACATGTCCAGCTTTGAAGGTCATAAGGGTATCCTACTATTATATGGTAATTCCCTGTCTTCCCGAACATCTGCAGATCTGCACTGGATGGCTTGATGATCCCTCCGGGGTGGCTATGCACGGAACCTACAGTAGAAATATTGGGCATCATGTACAGTCGCAGCAAAGCACTGCTTTCTCCAGCTTCTGTTCCAGGCAAGATCAGCACTTCGGTTATAATACCATCTTCTGCCTGAAGCAAGCCAGCGAACTCATTTGGATAAGATGACCTGCTGACCTCTAAAATAAATCTAAGGGTATCTCTGGAAATGCCTTTTATTTTCTTCATGGAGAAAGATGAATAACTAAATGTATATAGTCATTTAGGGCAATATCACGCATTCAGTACGGCAAACATGGATCCAAGAAAGCTCCAGTCATAAAGTCCTACAAGGATATTGTTTGCTGTAAGGACAATGCCAAGTATGGCTACAGAAGATTTTAGTCCTTCTTTTAAGTAAGGTGCGATCTCATGCCTGCAATTGTTCAGTACATAGAAATTGACCAACAGCAAGGCAACAAATAATAATTTAAGCAGCAACAAGCCATAGATCCCGCTGCCTGAGATTAAGGGACTAAGAAGTACGTTGCCTTCCTGTCCGTTAGGCAGAGCATATACCGTGCTCAGCCAATCACCTATTACATAGAACAGAATAATTATACGTATTTCCCAGAGAATACTTCTGAGGGAAGAGTTAATGTGTTTCGTTTTATACCACCAGTTACATCTAAGAGGATCTTAAATAAATACTTGTTTATATTTTATTGAATAATATAGAAAAAAAGACATGTATATAGAAAAAAGAGATATTAGGAGGAGGTATTAAAAAAGAAAAAAAGGATAGGAGGAGAATAATATGTAAGTTTGTATGTTATCACAGGAGGATCAGATCACCCCGTGATAATTGAAAAATGAATAGTATGCAAGCGTTGCTATGGCCATTGTTATCAGCACTATGACGAGCTGCGTCATTTCTGTTTCGTGTCCGTACTTTTCTATCATGGTTGATCATGATAGAAAAGTAACTAATCCTATATAAGATTATCCGGGAAATATCACGATTAATAATTTTCATTATTTTTTATGCAGTTTTATTCAGCTGTCCATTTATTGATAGACCATAGCAGACAAGATCCCTGATCCATAATCGGCAGATTTTTAGTCCTTCTGCAGCATTTATGTATAGCCTGAATATGAAGGAGTGCTCACAGTGCAGGAAAATATCACACCACTAATGGAACTATTGTCCAAGGACAGGTTTGCAGCTCATTGTAATATGGAATTGCTTGCAGTAGGTCCCGGGTACGCAAAAGCTCGCATGCTGATAGCAGATGAGCATCTTAATGCCTTTGGTACTGTACACGGAGGAGCGATCTTCACCCTTGCAGATCTGGTCTTCGGCAGTGCCTCGAATGCTCATGGCAGAGTTGCAGTGGCAATAAATTGTTCCATAGCTTTCGTGAAAGCTGCAAGAAAAGGATATTTGACCGCAGAGGCCAGGGAAGTATCGCTCGGCCACAAATTGGCGACCTATGTAATTACCGTAACAGATGAGGAGAACGAGATGATAGCAACTTTCCAGGGTACGGTATACAGAAAAAATGAAACTATAGAAGGGCTGATAGCTTAAGGTCAATAACAGGCAAAAAAAGGCGGTTCTGTCATTATGATGCCTATGGAACCCCTTAAATTGCCCTCATATCAATTCCCTGGGTTGCTTTTGACCAGGGAGTACCGGAAGAGGCATGGTGTTTATAAGTATGGGACTGTCTACTTCCTTTGCGCGTTCGAGTAACAGCTCCTTACCTTTTTGCGTCACTGCGAACAGGGGCACTGCCGTACCCACCTGTGCAACTGGTTTTATGAGCGTCCGCAGGTTCCTGGACGCACAGGCTGTTACAATATCAGTGTATTTCAGCAGCTCAACAGCATTTTCTTTTGTGAGGCCCGTTGTATGAGCAGCTATTATAAAAACATCCAGACCCTGTGCATTCTCAAGGTCCCTTATCCTTGAAGCTGTCAGAGCATCTATTACAGAAACGGCTATCTTCCTGTAGCCCATTTGTGCGGCTCTTTCCACACCTTTGGCCGGATCGATGCTTGCATGCTGCGGGTCAAGAACTGTACCCTGCCTTTGTTCAATGCCTGCTATGACCTCAGGGATCGGTTCCGTTTCCACAAGACCTGAGATCCGTGCTCCCATTCCTTGCACAAGTCTCGGATTGGCAGTAATGACGGTTCCTGCCCCATCACATACAGTTACCGTGGCATCCAGCAGACCTCTGTTAAGACCTGTCATCATCACTTCAGAGGCACCGAAACCCACGAACACATCCATCTCGAGTTTTCTTTGCGGAGTGAACAGGCCGAAATCCCGGATACGGAACTCCATGTTCTTTCGAACTTCCTCTGAACTGATCTCTTTGATGCCTCTGGCCTTTTCGAAGAGAGGGCACCACTTGATCTGTGGTTCACCTACTTCTATGACCTTGCCATCTTTTACCACTACCCGTGCCATTCCAAGGATTTCCATTACATGTACCATTATATCACCTTATTTGCAGTTCTTGCTGACCTATGAAACAAAGAAGATCAAAGAGCATTCCTTCTGTCAATGACCTTCTTGGACTTCCCCTCACTGCGGGGTATGGAGCCTTTCTCAGCCAATTCCACATTAGTACGTATGTTCAGAACGCTTTGCAGTTCGTTTTCCACATGTTTTTGCAGCGCAGCCAGATCACGCAGCTCACCTGTAAAAGCGTTATCTGTGATCTCCACTTTCACGGTGATCTCATCAAGCATTTTCTTATTCCTATCCAGTATTACTTGGAAATGTTCCGTGATCTCAGGGATCTTCACTATGACGTCTTCTATCTGTGACGGGAAAACATTTATTCCCCTGACTATGAGCATGTCATCAGCTCTGCCTAATAATCGTGAGATACGCACAGAAGTGCGACCACATGCACACTCGCTTTCGAGTAAACGGGTGATGTCACCTGTCCTGTATCTTATGATAGGAAGCGCCTCTTTGGTAAGAGATGTTAGCACAAGCTCGCCTTTTTCTCCTTCCGCTACCTGTTCGTCATCCTGGTCAAGTACCTCAACAAAGAAATGATCACTCCAGAGGTGCAGACCATCCTGCTCCTGACACTCAAAGGCCACTCCCGGGCCCATGAGCTCAGAAAGCCCATAGGAGTCATATGCCTTGATGTTGAGTATGTTCTCAAGCTGTTTGCGGGTGTTCGATGACCATGGTTCCGCACCGAAACATCCTACACGCAGGGACAATTTGTCAACTATGTCCATCTCCCTTGCGGTCTCAGCAAGATAAAGAGCATAAGAAGGCGTGCAGTGGAGCGCTGTTACTCCAAAATCCATCATCATCTCAAGCTGACGTACAGTGCTGCCGGTACCGCTGGGAACTGTCATAGCACCTATCTTTTCAGCTCCGTAGTGGAACCCAAGGCCGCCGGTAAAAAGACCATAGTTCACTGCATTCTGGAATACATCATCCTTGCCAAGACCTACCATGGTCAGATTGCGTGCCAGGAGATCTGACCACGCTTCCAGATCGTTCCTGGTGTATCCTACAACAGTTGGTTTACCGCTTGTACCTGAAGACGCATGGATACGCACTATATCTTTTTTAGGCACTGCAAAAAGGCCGAAAGGATAGTTATCCCGTAAATCGGTCTTACGGGTAAAAGGAAGGCGCCTCAGGTCATCCAGAGATCGGATATCTTCAGGCTTGATACCTGCCTCTTTGAACCTGCGGGCATAGAAAGGTACATTATTATAAGTTGCAGCCACTGTTTTTTTTAACCTAGTGAGCTGTAATTCCTTGAGTTCTTCATGACCCATGGTCTCATATTTCGGCTGCCAGTATTTCATGTAAGTATCTCCTAAATGTTCATTCCTCATGGTTTTTCCTATTTATATCGTTTACTATATTTCCATTTGACGCGATCCAAAAAATAACAATCGGTAACCTTATCTTTGTTAAAATGAGGGATGTTTAAGCATTCTCTATCGGACTATGTACACACTCCTTCAGAGTATGTACAGAATTTCGTTTTTTATGCCATAATACTTACATGCTTGTGCACAGTATTAGTATAATAAAATAGGAATAGAAAAACGAAATAAAAAACGGGATAATATGTATCACTATGAAAAACGGTTACTTAGGTTCATCTTTCTTTTTTTTACAGTATTGTCCATAGGGTTCATTTCTCCAGTTTCATGTGGCTGGAACCAGACAATTACGGATATAGATGTTACATATGAGGTTTCATCTGACGGAAAGAACGTGCATGTGCTCAGACAGGTCACTTTTGAGAACAAGGACGAAGATACCAGATTCTGGAGGGGCTACTATTCAAGCTTCAACTATTACTTCCCGCAAAATGCAAAGAACATCTATGCCTACGAGAAAGAAAGCAGCAATAGTCTTAGCTGGGATCAGATGCCTGGGGGATACTACACTTTTAACCTGAATAAAAAAATATGGTATGGCGATTCTTATGTATTTTACATTGAATATGATCTTCCACGCAACAGTAACACTGCAGTGTTCAGCATAATGGAATCCGGTAATAGGACGAAGGTTGTATTAAGGACACCTCAATCCTATGAAACTGATATTGAAAGAAAGGATTATCATATGCTTGAACAAGGAGAGTTCACTGAATTTGTTTTCCCTCGAGGGGCTACCTGGAAAAACCCCTGCCAGGTAACATGTGTGAATCATACGGATATGCAGGAGATAAAGAGCGTTGTCCGCCTCAGTGAAAAAGATGTGGGAATAACTGTCAGGTTCTGGGAAGGAGAAGATGCCTGGGGAAAGCATATTCTACATACAACGATGCAAAGTCTTAAGTTACTTGAAAATGTCACCGGGTTCCCATACCCTCCTAAATATAACATCACTATAGTCCAGGCAAGCGTTGAAGACACTCAAGGTTATGGGGGCTTTAACCAGGGAAGTAAAGGCATATATCTTCTTCATACTTCCAGCGATGCCATACTGATCCACGAGCTTGCTCACTATTGGACACGTGAATGCCATTTTTCACACGTCTGGATGGACGAAGGACATGCGGACCTATATACGTATCTTGTCCTGGAGCAAACTGATCCCGAGATAGCTATAAAAAGAAAAGATAAGTCTTTAGACACTTATCAAAAGCTGGAAAGAAAATATGATATATCACTTTCTACGTGGGATACTGCCGATAATTTCGATTCGACCAACGGAGAGGAGATACAGTTCGGTTACAGTAAAGCTTTCACTACAATATATTTGGTATACGAGGACCTCGGATCAGGTACGATGCAGACTGGCTGGCAATGTTTAAGTGAACTTGGCCGGACCGTTGATGAACAATGCTTCATCCGGGTCATGGAAGAAACATCGGGTAAAGATATTGGATATATTGAAGAATACCTGTGATGGAAGTGCAAATTTAAAGTACGGATCCTGACAAAGTGATATGGTCTAGAGGTTCAGGATCTTCCATCCATTATCCATAAGATCATCTATGGCCCAGCTTTGGATTTAAATAATATTCCATCACTTCATCTTAGAAATGAGGTATGATCATGGATAATGACAAGGGCAAAGAAAAAAGTGACAGGCTGATAACCGAAAGGGAAAGAAAACAGTTGCTTGCGGAATTACATACTCGTCTGTTCTGGGTGGGGGAAAAAATACCGTACGTTGTGGAGATCAAAGGTAGATCATGTAAGCTACATGACAGAATCTGGGATCTTATCAACAGGGAATATATATCGGAAGAGGAAAAGCAGGAAATTGAAAAATGTATTGCATTACTAAAAGATAAGGAAAGAATAGACGAACTTGAGCTGGAAACTAAAGAAATGACCTTGGAAGAAGCAAAAAAGCTGTCCGATGAAACTGCAGGGCTGTTACGCGCTATAATGGACCTGAGAGAGATCGAAGAAGGTGTCTCAAAAGAAAAGGAGAAGAAATTCCACGAGCTATTTTCGGCCCAACGCACTGAAGAGATACGCAGATGGTTGAATTTCTTAAAAGATGCCGGTAAAATATAATTTTTAAAATGATAGCTTTATATCAGGATCCTTTTCCTGAAATATATTCACAGTAGTCATAACTGATCGGGCCAGATTTTGTTATCTCACAGGGAAAGTCTGTACATTCAAAACATAGTCGGACATCTTTGCTGAAAGCACAACTGGCGATCTTACAAAGCTCATTTTGTCTTGGAGTGCAGCCAGATCTCCCGTTAGGACACTGACAGGCAGTCATTCTGGGGCATTTCTCGCAAGCAATACCGCACACGCCTCTCTTCATAGGTATGATCTCCTATGGTTTATACAATAGCACTTCATCTTCTTATTTTAAAATGTTGTATGTAAGTATAAATTCTGTATCTCGTTTCCTCAGATGCTGTCAGCGTCAGCTGAATAAGTTTAAGCTTTTTCCAGCAGGCTCCGAATCAGAGGAAGGTCTTAAAGAGTGACGTTATGGACCCTTGTGGAAATTATGGATACGGTACAAAGCATTGCATGCGTCCTTATCATAAGCTTCCCCCGGTTTTTCCAGATGTCCGCAGCCACAGCTTCGTCCAAGGAAGGTTGCTACCCGATGCCTGAGTTGATGCAGTTCGTCTTCCGACATATTTTTCAGCATATCGCTATGATCTGTTTTAATGTGGGTCCACATGGATGTTTCAACTTCATCCAGGTCATAGCCATGCGCCATGAAATTACAATTACGTATCCCTACATCATTGCATTTTACAATTCTCATTTTCATAGAAAGTGCCCCGTCATACTAGGATAAAAAGTAATCCAGGTGATAGGATATAAAAGCAGTCATTTTGAACTAATACTATGGTGACTCTTTGGTGAGGCATTTTAATAGATAATAAGAGTCACAGAGCTATATTTAAAAGGTGCGAAAAGTATTTATATAACGTAGTTGCATTCTATCACCTGAGAGAAAAGAAATATATAGATAATGAGGGATATGAAAAGACTTGGAACAGTGCTTCACGCTTTGGGGAATGCAACCTTGGTCATTCGAGGGGATGATAAGGGGCCCAAAGGGGACAAGCCTCGAATGAATTCTTCTGTGATGGACAAAACTGTCAAGAGGATTGGCAAGGTCACCAGCTATTTTGGTCCGGTGGAAAATCCATACTTTATTGTCAAACTTGACAGTCGGGGTAATACTCTGGAAGCTCGGCAGTATTTGAATGAACGTTTATATGTTCAATGACTGAAACATATAAAAATCTAATGTCGGGTTTTTGTCAATAGTCACTTAATCACATTCAAGTTCGTCTGTAGTATCTTCAAGGTGAATAAAATGGTCGAAGTCGAAAGGGTACGGTATTCAGACACTTCTGAAAGGGAAAAAATACGTGCTATGATAAAAGCACGTAAAGAGAAAGAGCAGAACGCTGAAGTTGAGAATGCAAAGGTCCAGTGTCCGGAATGTGGCAGTCGCAATCTTGTACAGGACTATGAAAGAGCTGAGCTTGTATGTTCTGAGTGTGGTCTGGTAGTGGATGCTGAATTCGTGGACGAAGGACCTGAATGGCGTGCTTTTGATCACGATCAGAGGATGAAACGTTCCCGTGTAGGTGCACCCATGACATACACGATACATGACAAGGGTCTGTCCACAATGATCGACTGGAGAAACCGTGACTCTTACGGAAAGTCCATCTCCTCCAAGAACAGGGCACAGCTTTACAGGTTAAGGAAGTGGCAGCGCAGGATACGTGTAAGCAACGCTACAGAAAGGAACCTGGCCTTTGCGTTATCAGAACTTGACAGGATGGCATCAGCTCTTGGTCTTCCGAGAACGGTGCGTGAAACAGCTGCTGTCGTGTACAGAAAAGCAGTTGACAAAAACCTTATCCGTGGAAGGAGTATTGAAGGCGTGGCTGCAGCAGCATTATATGCAGCGTGTCGTCAGTGCAGCGTGCCAAGGACGCTGGACGAGATCGGAGAGGTTTCAAGGGTAAGCAGGAAAGAGATCGGAAGGACCTACAGGTTCATTTCAAGAGAACTTTCCCTGAAATTAATGCCTACTTCACCCATAGACTATGTACCAAGGTTCTGTTCAGGCCTCAACCTCAAAGGTGAGGTCCAGTCCAAAGGTGTGGAGATCCTGCGGCAGGCATCCGAGAAGGAGCTTACCAGTGGCCGGGGGCCAACCGGGGTGGCTGCAGCTGCCATCTATATAGCATCGATCCTTTGCGGTGAGAGAAGGACCCAGAGGGAAGTAGCAGATGTGGCAGGCGTGACAGAGGTCACTATACGCAACCGGTACAAAGAACTGGCCGAAGAGCTGGATATAGAGATCATTCTCTAAGGCCACTTGCCTGTGGAAAGGTTTTTACCTTTCTTTCTCTTTTTGTGTTCACATCATATAGGCACAGTGGACAATGTTCGAACTTATAGAGATGCTTACAATAGGTTTTGCGGTCGGTATGTCCGGTGCGCTTGTACCAGGGCCGATGTTATTCGCCACGATCGATGGTTCCATGAAGACAGGCTGGACATCAGGACCGAAGGTGGTACTGGGCCATGCACTGCTGGAGCTTGCCATTTGCATTCTGATGGTTCTTGGCATGCCATCCCTTGGGGGCGAGAGGGCAATATCTGCAGTATCGCTTATCGGAGGTGCGGTGCTGATCCTCTTTGGAATATTGGCCATAAAGGATGCCCGAAGCGCAGCGTCATCGATAGGTGGGGATATTAATTACATCTCTGCAAATCCTGTGGTTGCAGGCATCATAACATCTGTATCGAATCCTTATTTCTGGATCTGGTGGTTTGCAGCAGGCAGTGCTCTTGTGCTCAAAGGTCTTGAGATAAGCCTGTTAGCGGCTGCATTATTTATATTTGGCCACTGGGTGGCGGACCTTAGCTGGTTCAGTATAGTATCAGTATCTTTCAGCAAAGGCAAGCGACTAATGTCTTCAAGGGCGTATGAGAATGTCCTTCTCTCATGCGGCATATTTCTCATTCTCTTTGGCTCATGGTTTGCCATAGGGGTGCTGTTATGAAGAAGCAATGTGTCCAGGTGGATAAGAAAAAAGGTGAACAGGTCCGTAAGGTCCTGATGGAAAAAGGATCACTGGATACAACAGTACGCATCGCCTCGGATGAGCAATATATATACATTCCGCTTATCTCTGATGCGGATCTCACGGAGCTGTTGTTTGAAGATGCACTGGTCACTGAACATGAGTTCATGCTGCATGAAAAGCCAGCCACTCTGGAACATATGCTGGGCTACATGCCCAGATATGAGGTTATCGGAAGCATAGCCCTGCTGGAATCCGGGGAAACGGACCTGGAGAGGGCAGCAGATATGTTGCTGCAGGTGAACCCGCATATCAGAACCGTGCTGGCGGCATTATCACCTGTGGAGGGGGAATTCCGTACCCGCAGGTTCACATTCATTAATGGAGAAAATACGACACAGACGGTCCACAGAGAATATGGCTGCAGGTATGCAATTGACATGGAGAAAGCGTATTTCACTCCCCGTCTTGCCACGGAACGCTCCAGGATACTGGAACAGGTAAAAGATGGCGAGGTGGTCATAGACATGTTCGCAGGTGTAGGGCCTTTCAGCATCCTTATTGCGAAGAACCGGCCTTCATGCCGTGTGATAGCCATTGACAAGAATCCGGAAGCTGTTAAGTTCCTCAGGCACAACATCGCTCTTAATGCGGTCGGTAATGTGGAGGCGATCGAAGGGGATGCTAAGGAAGTGGTCCGGAACTATGCCGGGATAGCTGACCATATCATCATGAACCTGCCCCATACTGCCCAGGAATTCCTGGAAGCTGCCATGGTTGTTGCAAAGCCGGGAACTGTGATCCATTACTACGACATCACACCTGAGGATGACCTGTATCCCACTTCCCTTTCCCATATCGAAATCGCCGCATCCAGGGCCGGTTTTGATATTGATCCCATTGCTACGCGTATCGTGCGCTCTTATTCCCCGCACCAGTTCAACGTCTGCATCGAAGTGAGGATTACAGGCTGAGTGAGATAATTATTTTCGTTACCTCATTTTTCATTGAACTTACCTTCAAAGATCAATGCATTGAGTTTCATTCTATCAGAGGGAAATTCCCTTATCCTGTCCTTTTCCTCCAGATCCTCGATCTTACCAGGCATTCCAATTGCTACCATGATGTTTACATAGTATTCTTTAGGGACCTCTAATACTTTAGCGGCCTTATTCTCATCAAAACCCGAAAATGGGTGAACAACCAACCCAAGATTAGTTGCCTGCAATTGAAAATTCTCAAAGGCTGACCCAGCTGAGAATGAATGTGTCCTGTTTTCTGCATCATATTTTGTAAATCTGATCTTAGAAGTGATCACCATAAGAACTGCAGCATTCCTGCACCATCTTTTGTTGCCTTCTGCAACCAGATCAAAGAACTCATCCCAGTATTTTGTTCCTTTTTTTGCATAGATAAATCGCCATGGCTGCTCATTGCTTGCACTTGGCGCCCATCTTGCAGCCTCGAATAAACGCATCAGGTCCTTGTCTGGGACAGGCTGTCCTGACATTGCTCTTGGAGACCATCTCCTGACAAATAACTCATCAATTTCAAATTCTGGTTTCCTGTATTGATGTACATCTATTTCCGTCGAAATTGTCATTTGATCCACCTATATTTAGAAAAGTAATTCTCAAGATTTTTATAAACTGTTATGTATGGCCTGCAAAAATATACAAGTTGGTTATTCCCATTTTTGAATAGTACTCTGATATGTGAACCATGGCATATAGCTTGTTTGAGGGGTCACACAGCGACAGAGGGCATGAGGTTCCTTTGCAGGATACGCTTTCCTTTTTCAGGCACCAGGATTGCTATCATTAGCAATGTGTTGAGTATCTGCACCTTATGGCATTATTCTTATATGCGCTTCTGTTCAAGGAGAAGGCTCAAATGAAACTGGTTCTATATGAATGACCACAGCCTGGATCCCATCGAACTGCTGCTTTGGTCCATTCTCAACTTGATGGGCGATCGCATGTGATTCCACAATGGATATGTCATCATCTACTCCAATTCTCATGTCTAAAAATATAATAGTAAAATGCCCATTTTTCATTTCTTATTTATATAAACAATATGAAGAGCCATCGTTCCGAATACGACGGTCAAAAACAGAGGAAGAAAGTACTGGCTCAGCATTTCGGCCTTTGATGTTTGGATCGTGATATAAGCGAAAACAGACACTAACTCAAGCTTTAGCACAGTGATCATGTTTCTCGTATAGTGATAGGCGCGTACTCTGTTCTCCTCGGTGATCTTTACAGGCATGTTCCACATAGATGGATGAAAATATGCAATTGTCAATAGCAGATAGAGGAACAGGCAGACAAGCATAGGGAAAAATATCATGTTCTTGTCGCTCCAGCTGTCTATTTGACCATGAAAGTTGAAATGTGACGGTATTTGTTCAGGGATCATATCCCAATTGGTTATCACATAAGCAAATAGGGATAGTAGGATAACGAGTGTTAATGCCTCGATCATTAGTTGCGTCTTTGTGTATTTTTGCTTCATGCCATCTATCCTTTAAGAGATCCTGCAATAGTAATTGACTCCTGTTTCATTAAGAGTGACGGTCAGAGATGGGTGCAGCCATCAAAAGATAACTTAGTGGCCTAATTATCTGAAGGGTGATCAGATGGTTTATATGGGAAGAGTAAAATGCATCGAAGTACAATTACAGGCTGAGCGAAATAATTAAATTCTTATGCAATCTTTAGAGAATCAATTGCCTCTGTGGCTTAGCGGTATAGCGGCTGATTCGTAATCAGCAGGTCGAGGGTTCAAATCCCTCCGGGGGCTGTAGATAATGTGGTTGAAATCCCTTTAAACCTTTTTTGTTTCAACCACTAAAAACACTTGTCTTTAGATTTTTAGAGTCCATGCTAGGCTTTGCAGAGGTTCTCTATTTAGTACATATTCTTCCATGTTGTCAGGAAAGACGATGAAGGGTTTTTGAAACAACTCATACTTAATAACCATCAAACTAAAGTGTTTTATTCTGGAATTGATCGATCTGTCACAGTCCTTTAACTAATTAAAGTAAGAACTATGGGTTTTGAATATGATTGAGGCTAGCGTTATTCTAAATAGGAATGAAGTTCATACTGTTTACTAAGGAGTAGAACTACTCATGTTTGAAGAGGACATGGACAAATTTGAAAAGATAATAATCATTGCATTAGTTGTAATGATGTCCCTGGTCGTGCTGTTCACTACAATAGAACTGGGTATGGTCCTTGTTAAAGACCTTATTACTCCTCCTACAAACCAGCTCACCACTAATGAAGTGCTGGATCTGTTTGGGCTCTTTTTATTGGTTTTAATTGGCATTGAACTCTTACACACAGTAAAGACTTATGCCTTGGAGCACGTGATCCATGCTGAAGTAGTGCTGACAGTTGCGCTGATTGCCATTGGGCGTAAAGTCATAATTTTAGACATTAAGGTAGTTTCAGGTTTTACATTGATAGGTATAGGGTTCATTATAATTGCACTATGTGTGGGATATTATTATTTTAAAAAAGGACTGCTAATGCATTCATCAGATAACTTTTAAAGATCCAATTAATAAAGCATTTCTTCTTATCGATTTCCTGCCAATGCGTATTATGCCATCATTTTCAGATATTCGTTATCCACTTCCATAAGCACGATGTGGAACATTGTCACATGTACTTTCCAGCTATCATGGCACTTCTCAGGATTTCCTTATCAAGATTCTCCTTACGGCTTTGTATTTTCAGTTCAATTCCCTAATTGCAAATTTTACTTTCACTCTGCTCGGATGTAAGATATATTTGAATGTAGGGATGTTGGAACTATGTCTATTTACAACCACGAGAGAGTGTTGGAAAGAACTGAAGAGAGGATAGAGAACGCTGCTTATTCTGAGGAGTTGCAAAAAGCCAAAAGAACCGATCTTAACATGGGTTATTTTGTATTAAAGCAACTGTCTCGGCCTGTTTCATTGATGCATATGCTGATCTGAATGTTGGTTATGTGCCGTGCTCAATGAACGGCTTTTCAGGGGACGAATATATAATCGTCCATTGATAGTCATGATGGACTTTTTCGATCAGTTCATTCATCTCTGCATTCGGCCATACTGACCATGTAGTTTCATGGATCATTTCACAAACTTCCTCTTGATTTTATTTCTTCGATAGTTTTATACGGAACGATTATGTCAACAGAGCTTCCAGCGATGGCTCTTATGTATCCTTTCTCGTCTATGGACACTCTGTTGTAACTTGTGAGCAATTCCTTTAGTTGCTCAAAGGAGATGAAAGGATCAGCCTGTTTAACCGATACAGATCCCTGTTTGTAAACTGTATTAAAACACATTTGGATCACTTCCGATGAAATGTTTTGAATTGCTTTACAGATTCGTCTAGGTCATCTGATTTCTTTTTCTTAGACTTTTCGCACACTGGAACTTATAACCAGATATCTCACAAGCACTTGCCACAGACACTAAGCCAAGTAAGGCCACTGTCAGCAGCAGCATTCTCGGTAGGTTGGGAATATGTCATATTTCAACCTCCGTTTTTAGACCTTACCTATGTACTATACTGATCCACGAAACACAGGTAAGATCTACACTCAAACATCGATTTTTCAGCTATTTAATCTTTATGAATATATTAAGTATGTTGATACTCATAATGATGAGATATAGGTGTGGTATGGCCTTGAGGGTTGATGTTGCTGTGGATGTGGAGAAGGAGCCGGAGATCGTGAAGATATTGAGGGAGAGCGTTTAGGCATTCTCTCTCTACTTTCATTAATCTTCAGCAGCATTAAAGTATTCTGCAAGTTCATCTAAAAAACTTGGATTCAAATAAGAGGCTATACCCAAGTCCTGGATCTTTGATACTTTATCTTCCAACTCGTGGAAAGAAATGTATCCACATACAGTTGAAAGGGGTTTTGCTAAACACTCAAAAGTGGGCCTAAGTATTTCTTTTTTAACTTTGTCACTTCTCTGTTCTGGTGCCACTAAATAAAGGTTGATTTCTAGATTAGGTTGAAGGGCTATTAAGTCACTCATTCTCAAAAGACCAGAGTAAATAGAGGTTGTGGATTCTATCTCAAAGGCGGCAATTATTGAATTTCCTTTAAGCCATAATACGTCTATCAATTCAATTGTCTTTTGGGTTGCCTCGTTGAATTGTGTTGGCAGTTCGTTTATCATCCTTGGTATAGACTCAAAAGAATTGTTCTTAAAGGACTTAGAACGGTCATTTTTTGCCACCCATACGTTAAGCCCCATCTTTGAGCCTAGATCCAAAAGATAATATTGTATTCTAGTGTGATCAGTATAATCAATATTCTTGATGATCTTGCATTCATTACTTGGCATTTCATCTTCAGCATCTGGGACAGTAACAGCTTTTTTTTCTCCACCGGATTTTATCATATAACTGGGAATTCTTTTTAATTTACTAGGATCAATCTTTTTTGCAATGGGATTATTTTCAGCTTCACGTATAAGTTCGTAAATGAGTTTTCCATCATCTTCTTTTAATTTAGTGGGGCTGGCTCTTAAAAACCCCTTAAAACCACGTCTATCAGAAGGCTCCATGTAGAAACTAATCTTTCCCTCTAAGTCTTTCATTTGAACCCCAAATTCAGGATCTAGCATAATTATAGGTTTGACTTCTAACCGAATGGAAAACTGAAGGGATTCAGAGGTGTCACTGTCTTGCCATATTTTTCTAACATCATTAGAAGGTCCAATTACTTCTAGTGCTCCTACCCAATGCATGATGCCAGTGATATAACATAAGAGAATGTCTCCTTTTGCTATTTTAGCCACGGTATTTTTTCTACTCTCTCTAAAACCACTGACATTTGCACCTGCATTTCTAAATTCATCCCAAGTAGTGCCTGTGAACAAGTCCAGCCAATAATTCACCATCAATTTTTTAAATGAAGTACAGATTAAAATAGTTTTTGTAGAGTTACCTGTTACAAAATAAAACCATCAATTGGAATAGAAATACAAGGAGCTAATTTGATGGCCTCAAAAAGAGAAGGAGTGGGTAGCAAAAATAAATGCTTGTGGGATGTTAAATTAAAGAGGGGGTTTTTATGTTGAATCCTAAGTTTGACAGTTATCACTCCTTGATAAAGAGAATGTCTTCTCTTTTAACCCACTTTTTTGTTTTTTTGTCAGGAAAACCCATTTGACAGTTTAAACAATTTCGTGTAAAATTCTACGATATTGTCCAATTTTGCCTTAAGATCAGTTTATTTATGGCATCGAAGTTGGCATAAATATACTTTTTTGCCTGGAATTTCAAGAAATCGACCGTAACTGTCAAATTCAATAAGCTTTTTTTGATGAATTTCGTGGACTTATGTTTGAGTTCTTTGAATTCATATCGCATCAGCGATATGAACAGTTGTGCAATGAACCCTATGATCACGGCACCATAAATACTATCATCAGTCCACACCCTCAATGGTTTTATCTCAATCTCATTCTTGAGAGAATGGATTATCTTCTCGATTGAATCTTTTCTCCGGTATGTTTGAAGAGCTTGTTTGACTGTCAAATCCTTGCTTGATTTCAGGCAGAAAAATCCTTCTCTGCCTGTTATTATGTATTCCTCAAGAAGCTCGATAGCTTCTTGCTCATTAAGTTCTACTAGCTTAGTCTGCAGGGAATAACTCACATCAATAAGCACATTGTTGATCCTGAACCTTTTCGGAAGCTTCTTATTCTTGTCAATCGACTCCTGTATATCCTTTGCTTCCTGCATTTGTCTCATGACTTTTCTTGCCTTAGAATCAAGTTGCTCCTTCTGAAGCTTTTTTGAAAAATAGAAATAGTTGAAACTGCTGGGTTTAACTATCTTTTGACAATATATACCATCTTCCGAATCAATAAGTTCAGGAGAATTACTCCAGAAGTTTGCTATTATCTTGTCGTCACTCGTATTGAGTTTCCTTGCAGTCAGATACTGCATATCATCTGCCCTTATCAGGGCAGTATTCCCTATGCTATGCGCTCCCTTATCAAAAACAACAAGTGAGCCTTGTTTCAGTCTCTTATTGACCTGTTGATAAGTTTTCCTGAAATGTTTCTGGTCATGCAGGTTCCCTTGTTCGACTGTAATTCCAATAGGCACATTTATGGGATCTGCAAGTTCAGCAATACCTAAAGTGACTTGTTTTTTATCTGGCCTGTGATCTCTACTATAACCGTATTTTCCCAAAGGGGATTTATCCCCATGCAAAACAATGCTGGTCCAGTCCATATTTATATTAGTGTGCTCGAAGTCATAGCGAGCAAATAACCTATCCTGAATGTCTGAAATAATCGTTTCACGGTTATTTCCCAGGATTTCAAGAACCCTATAAAGGGTTCTTTCACTGAATTCTTCAAGACCAAAGATTTCAAGGACTTCATCTCGATTGATCCATTCATGAGCCTTACTTATGCTGAAATTATCTGTAAGCTTGTAGCTTACAAGAGCTTTCAGCAGGTCGTTGATATCAATTCCATTCTTTTTGTGTTTACTAAAAACAGTGGAAAAGTCAAGTACATCATAGAGTTTGTTTACAGCCAGAATGGTCCCGATAGGAAAGCATATATTCTCATTGGGAATTATGTCGTATGTTCTTAGTTTTGTTTGCATTTTTCGTCGAATACAACAAAACTAAGAACACTTATATTACTTTTGAATGTCAAACTTGGGTTGAATGATACGACTGTTGAGAATGATTTTGAGATAGGTTTTGTTGAAAGGGCTACTCGTTTGGCTGTGGTAGCGCATGAGGGACAAAAAAGAAAGGTTGACGGCTTGCCATACATCGTTCATCCGTTCATGGTGGCTTTGAAGCTTTCAAAACATGGCTTTTCTGACCATGTGATAGCTGCTGCTCTGACACATGACGTTCTTGAAGATACCGATTGTACTCACGAGCAGTTGAAAGACGAACTTGGAAATGAAATCTATGAGATCGTCAACGCTGTAACCAATGATGACAGTCTTTCATGGGAAAAAAAGAAAAAGAAGTATGTGGAAACGGTCCGAAATGGTCCCGAAGGAGCCAAGGCCGTAGCAGTAGCGGATAAGATCCATAACATTGAAAGTCTCCTCGTTGCATATGCCGAACATGGACCAGATATATGGAAAAAATTCAATCGGGGAAAAGAACAGAAATTATGGTTTGAAAAAGAAGTGTTGCGGATGCTCAGAGAAACATGGGACCATCCTTTGATAGACGAATACGAAAAACTGCTTGAAATTGAGAATAAACTGGATTAATTACTCTATTCGGCCGTATCTTCATCATACAGTGGTTCATATTTCACAGATTTTCAGCAGAAACTGGCTGCTTGATAGCTTCCCTGCCGCCGGCATCAGGCGGCCGCCCGGACTTCAAAGCAAGTTATTCTATATTTTGTTTATTGCTCTTTCCACTT
>NZ_MVQX01000079.1 GCF_002067275.1 Methanomethylovorans sp. PtaU1.Bin093
AATGGTGTTATCATGCAGTCATACATACAAAAAGTAAGTGCAGGTGAGAACCTGACATTGCAAGAGGCTGAGAAAGCTATCACAGAGATATTCACTCAGGCCACAGATGCCCAGATAGCCGGATTGCTCATGGCTTTGAAAATGAAAGGTGAGACTGCTGATGAGATCGCAGGGTTCGCATGCGGTATGAAAAAAGCTGCCAGGAGCATACACCCTGATGTGAAAGGCACACTTGTGGATGTCGTGGGAACCGGGGCGGACAGACATAATACAATTAACGTTTCAACCGCAGCTGCCATCATTGCTTCTGCAGCGGGAGTGAACGTGGCAAAGCACGGAAACCGTGCTATCACTTCTCTTTCCGGCAGTGCGGATGTACTGGAACAGTTGGGGATAAAGATCGATAAAGATCCTGAATACGTGAAAGCATCAATTGAAAAGATAGGTATCGGATTCATGCTTGCGCCGGTATTCCATCCTGCAATGAAAAGAGTTGCAGGCATAAGGAAGGAAATGGGTGTAAGGACAATTTTCAATATCCTGGGCCCTCTAACAAATCCTGCAAGTGCGGATGCACAGCTCATAGGCGTATACGATCCCGGCCTCTGTGAGGTATTCGCACAGGTACTCAGGAAAATGGGTGCAAAGCGGGCTATCATCGTACATGGGGACGGCATGGACGAGATCTCCAACATCTCAGAGACGCAGGTTGCAGAGCTTAAAGATGGAACGATCAGGACATACACGATCTCTCCCGAAGACCTGGGCATCAAGAGGGCAAAGGCTACAGATATCGTAGGCGGCACGCCTGCTGAGAACGCAAAGGATATGATCTACATTTTCAAAGGGGAAAAGGGGCCTAAAAGAGATCTTATTGTCATTAATGCCGCAGCCGCACTCTATGTTGCAGGTGCAGCCGACTCTCTGAAGGAAGCCATACCCTTGGTCGAGGCAGTCATTGATTCAGGTAAGGCCATGGAAAAGCTCAGACAGTTCAGCGACAAGACCTTTGAAGGCATAGAATATGAGATCTCCTGTAAGAGCGAAGATCTGCGGTATGCGGTGTGCTGAAGACATAGCACTGGCCGTGAAGTTTGGAGCCGATGCTGTAGGGTTCGTAACGGAAGTACCAGTACACAGTCCCAGGAAGCTCGACACTGCAACTGCATCATCCCTTATCTCACAGGTACCGTTGTTCGTGGATTCTGTGCTTGTGATCATGCCGGAGAACGGGGAGGAAGCTGTGGAACTTATTGATATATGCAAGCCGGACATCGTCCAGCTGCATAACGACCTCCTACTTGCAGATCTTGAATATATAAGGGATAATGTCCGGCAGAAGATCATCAAGACATTCACCATACCTGCTGATAAAAATAACATTCTGGAAGAGATGGACCCTGCAATAGCTACAATGGAAGAGAGGTTCGAGAATGATCTCATAGATGGCGTACTCCTTGACTCCAGCAAAGCCGGGATGGTGGGCGGGACCGGTGCTGTGCATGATTGGTCTGTGAGCAGGCAAATAGTGGAAAGGCTTGAAGCCCCAGTGATGCTTGCAGGCGGCCTGAACCCCGAAAATGTGAGCCAGGCAGTGGAAGAAGTAAGGCCCTATGCAGTGGATGTCGCGTCTGGAGTTGAGAAAAATGGAAAGAAGGACCCTGATAAAGTGCGCAGGTTCATTTCACAGATAAGGTGTGCAAATGGTTGAGTTCGATCTTAATAAAGAAGATTTTATTGCTCTTGTTGAACGCTCAAAGACACCCGCCATCGTACAGCTAATGGCTAAGGTGGATAGCATATGCACTCCCCTGCAACTGTATGCGACATTGCAGAATGCAAATTATTCGTATCTTCTTGAATCGGTGGAAAAGGAAAAAAGGCATGCAAGATACTCTTTTGTGGGTTCGGAACCAGAGATAGTGGTAGCTATAAAGGACAGATACCTCACCATCGATTGCCAGAAGAACTCCGAGCTTTCAAAGTTCATCTATGATAAAGTAAAAGCCATGGGGACTACTGAATCGCTCATCGGAGGCAGGTTCAGGGTACAATTAAAGGAACAGGATGATGATCTTGCTGCCTTACGTGAGGTATTCCCTACAAGCAACAATGTTGAGCTCCTCAATCAGAAACGCTTTGACAGGCAAACCTTCCTTGGAGGAGCTATCGGTTATAATAGTTATGAACTGGTCTACGATCCCTGGATCGGCAGGGAAAAGAAGGCCGATGCTGACACGCCTGAGATGCATTTTGCCATAATGACAAAGACATTTGTCTTTGACCACATAACCAATGAAACATATCTGGTCATAACTCCGTTCGTTACAAAGGAAAGTGATCTTGAAGCAGTATACGAACACGCTTTAGCAGATGCGCAGCTCATGGAGCGCTCATTGCACATGTCCTCCGTGATAGGCATCAGTTCCGATATACTAGCAAAGGTAAAGTCAGAAGAACCTGTACCAAGCACTGATCAGGAAACTTTTGAAAAAGCAGTGCTGGCTGCAAAGCAGCATATCATTGATGGAGATATCTTCCAGGTGGTGCTTTCACGCAGGTACACTGTCAAAATGAGCCAGACCCCACTGCAACTGTACATACGGCTCAGGGACATAAACCCAAGCCCTTACATGTACATTTTCAATTTCAAAGATATCGGTATCGTGGGTGCAAGTCCCGAAACCCTCATGACGGTCTATGACAGGAAGGTCATCACCAATCCCATTGCAGGCACATGTCCGCGAGGTAAGGATGAGGACGAGGACAAAGAACTTGCCTCTCACATGCTGAAAGATCAGAAAGAAAGAGCTGAGCATATCATGCTCGTAGACCTGGGACGCAATGATGTGAGGATGGTCTCAAAGGGCGGAACGGTCAAGGTGGATGACCTCATGAGCGTGGTAAAATATTCTCATCTCCAGCATATAGAGAGTACTGTAAGTGGAGAACTGAGGGACGAATGTGATCAGTTCGATGCCACACGCGCCATCTTCCCGGCAGGTACGCTATCCGGTGCACCCAAGATACGTGCTATGGAGATCATCGATGACCTGGAGCCAAATGCCAGAGGCATATACGGTGGTGGTGTGGGGTATTATTCCTGGAACGGTGATGCTGACTTTGCCATAGTCATCAGGACTGTTCTGATCAGGAACAATACTGCCTATGTGCAGGCCGGAGCAGGCATCGTGGCGGACTCAGATCCGACATACGAATACCTGGAAACCGAGCGAAAAATGGCCGCAATGATAAAAGCCATCGGGGGGAAATAATGAGGGTATTGTTCATCAACAACAAGGATTCCTTTGTCTGGAACCTTGTGGACTATGTTTCCATATTCGAACCGGACACAGTGATCGTTCCGAATATCATCTCCCCGGAAGAAGTAAGGAAGATAAAGCCTGATGCCATCGTGGTGTCTCCTGGCCCGGGCACGCCCCATAAGACAGAGGATGTGGGAGCCTGTCTCGATATCATAAGGGATCTTGGCCCTCATATCCCTTTGCTAGGTGTATGTTTCGGTCATCAGGCCATCAATGCAGCTTTCGGAGGCACCGTTGGACATGCAAAAAGCGGCCCGATACATGGCAAGACATCTGACGTTACTCATGTAGATTCACCGCTTTTTGATGGTATACCACAGACCTTCAGAGGTGGACGGTACCATTCCCTTGCCATTGAAAAGCTGGCGGATGAACTAAAAGTGACCGCAAGGACACCTGATGGCATTATCATGGCCGTAGAACACATGAAGTATCCTATATACGGTGTGCAGTTCCATCCGGAATCCGTGCTCACTGAAAGCGGTATGAAGATCATCGAGAACTTCCTGAAGATAGCCGGCATGCATAAGGATTAAGCCTTTGCAGGTTTATTGAGGACCATGCTTGTCGGTATCACAGGAACACCCGGGACGGGTAAAACATCGGTCACAGCCCAACTGGAAAAAAAGCCCGGTTACCAGGTGATCCATCTCAATGAACTGATCAGAGAAGAAAAGCTTTACTCCGAGGTGGATGCCGAAAGGGACTGTGTAGTGGCTGATATGGACCTTGTGGAGCAGAGGGTCATGGAAAAAGTCGACA
>NZ_MVQX01000080.1 GCF_002067275.1 Methanomethylovorans sp. PtaU1.Bin093
ACTCGTTTTTCACGCATCTTTGCTGGCATGAAACGTTCCATAAGATCAGGAGATATCTGGAAAAACAAAGATTCCTGGTAATGTTCTACATAATATGGTTTTCTTATAGGCTCATATACATGTTCACCAATAGATGTATGATAGGGGATCTCAAATATCTCTGATGCTGCTTTTCTGATAGACTCTACCAAATTATCAATATGCTGTTGTTGTTCTTTCATGCGGACTGCTATCTCCCGGTCCATCATCTCTGAAATAGTATCAAGTTCATGTGTGAACCATTCCGGGATAGCATCAGCTACTGCCTGCTGTGCTGCATGCTCTTGATCATGCGATGATTCAAACATGACCCTTTGGGCGAGTTCCATGAGCTTTGCACACAAAGGAGCTTGAAGGCTCCTTATATGCTCTTCCAGTAGGTCTTTGACTCGTTTCCGGTCCCCATTGAGGATGTCTTGGACGTGGATACGTTGTTGCTCCGCCTCAGAAATCTTTTTTTCAAAAAGGGAAAGTCTATTCTCCAATTCAGTTAGCGGTAGTTCAAAGGTCCGAATTTCCAGTTTTATCTGAAGATATGTTTGATTGAAAATATCAAGAGCTTTTCTTCCGATAGCATCCTTCAGAACAATATCCTTTTCGTGGGCCAGAAAATTTATCAGGTAATCAGAGACTTCAGAAAGGTTGCTTTCATTCCATTTTTGTATGTCACCCGACACCTTTGCCTGCAAACCCTTTTTTGCAGATACGGCAAATATCGGAGTGCTGGCATCTATACCTGCATCTTTTACCAGTACTTCTTTGTAGAAATCAAGCGCCTTGGCAAGCTCAGCTTCAGTAAGATAGTCCACCTTGTTCAGTACGAAGAATAATTTTGAGACCTTGTTTTTGATATCTTTGAGAAATGTTAACTCAACCTCTGTGATAGGTGGATCAACTGAAACCACAAATAGCGCTGCATCACATTGTGGAAGGAAATTGATAGTTACCTCAGTGTTGTGAAGATACGTGGAGCCAATACCAGGCGTGTCGATGATCACAACATCGCGAAGGATAGGGGCTGGGTGAGAGACATCTACCTGGAGCACTCCTTTCCTGTTCTTAGGGTTGTGGTCTTCGGTGACGAAGTCCATAAGTTGTTCGTTCAACCATTGAACTTCCGAGAGGTGTTCAGGGGAACCGAGGGAATCTTTGTCTTCGGCTAAATACCTGGATTCACTGTTAAGTATAATATCCGCCCGATCATCTAGATACTTTATCTTGAGTCGTTGCTGCTCTCCATATTGGATGAAAGTGGGAATTGCAGTTAGGGGGATTACCGAGCTAGGCAACACCTCTTCTCCAAGAAGTGCATTGATGAGAGTGCTCTTTCCCCTCTTGACCTGTCCGAGCACTGCTAGATGGAATCTCCCTTCTGAAAGACGTTGTTCCAGCTCATTCAGCTTCTGCGCATATATTTCATAAGCAAGACCTATAGCTACAACAAGCTGTTTTCCTGTATTCAGGGTATCATACAATTTTTCAGGAATGAATAGTTTGAACTCTGCTTCTGGAGTAGGCTCTGAAGAAAAGGAATTTTCATCCATCAAATTACTCCTGTTCAGTGTATCAGTTAGTGTAATGAGTTACAAAGACCCATCTCATTAAAAAGTGATGATGACGACTTTATTTTTTCACATTTCCATCATAAAATACAACTTTTATTTTTTCCTCTGTGATCAAACCTTGATTTATTACCTCGTCTAGCTTTGGCCTGATCCTGGCAATATTTTCTTCAGTATCAGCGACTTCGATAAGTATTGGAAGGTCGGTTGATAAGCGCAGTATAGAGGTTGTATGGATATAACTGTTCTTTCCAAAACCTGTGATGCCTCGAAAAACGGTTGCTCCTGCTATGCCCTCAGATTTTAGCATCTCAACTATGTGCATATATAATGATCTGCCTTTGTACTTATCAGATTCTCCAATGAATATTCTCAATAATATTGCTGTAGACTCTTTTCTCACCTGAATCCCCTCCACAGGTCAGTTACAAAGCTCAAAGCGGCGGTCTTCCCTAAGTATACAGCAAGCATCGAAAGCAATACTGTAGCCACTATATTGATGGTCAATAACATCAAGTTAGAATTCTCTAAAAGTCTGAAAGACTCATAACTGAATGTTGATAACGTGGTGAAAGCACCTAGTATCCCAATTGTTAAAAATATCCTGGTTTCTTCACCAAATATGCCCTGATATTCAGAAAGGTACATTATCAAACCCAGAAAGAAACTTCCAATGACATTTACGGTCAAAGTACCTAAAGGGAAATTCACAAAACTGTTCTGTACCCATCCACCTATGGTGTATCTCAGGATAGCACCTATAAATCCGCCTATGCCTATTAATAGAACTGTATACAAAAGCACACCTCATCACTTCTGTAGAAGTCATCAGCATAAGCGGTTCTGACCTGATTGCCAAGGCGGACCTCATCACCTTCTGATGGCTTTGTGCCCATCAAATAAATAGATTCTGTTTGTTGCTCATCTTGAATGAACTACAAACTTTTTACCGACTCTACAAGATAATCTCGGAGTTATCAGCTGTAACTTCTTGGTTCAATGATCTTTTCCAGCAGCTCCAAACTTCCTGTTTTCTCAAGCTGCCTGTAGATGAGTTGCCATGCACAGTCCTTTTCCGTGTAGACCTCGCATTTACCGGATATGGAGCCTCCACATGGGCCGTTGAGCAGGCCCTTCGGGCAGTTGGCCTTAGGGCATATACCGCCGAATTCCTGTATATTGCATGCACCGCACATCTCGCATAGCTGGGGAAGGACCTGTTCCCCTGACCTTCCTCCCAGAGAATCAGTGTTATTGGAAGGATAGACCGGTACATCCACAAGTCTGGATACTACTGAAGTACCGCTGCCGCATGCCATGACAAGGATGGCATCGGCCTTCCGTATGTCCGGACCTTTCTCAACGAGTGCTCCATAGGACCGGATGCTGCAGGCGGCGGTGGGCAGAACCCAGCCGACAACATGTTTTCCGGCTGCTTTCAGTTTCTCGCACATGTCAAGCACTTCGGGCTCGCCTCCCACATGCAGCCTTGCAGCACAGACATTACAACCGATCACAAAAATATTGTCAATACCCTCAAGGGCGGCAAGCACTTCCCCGAATGGTTTTGAAGAAGAGATGATCATAGCTCCCTCAAATAGCGGTACTCCACATTATCATCAAGCTGCAGCGTATCCAGGATCATCCTGGAAACAACAGGCAGGTTACGGGCCTGGCATTCGAGCTTTTTCGCAAGCTTTTCAAGCTGTAATATCGTCCCCATTATAAGGATGTCAGTGCTTTCTGTTTCATGGGACACTGCATTTCTTTCAAGGGCTGCATCGCCTCCTCTTGCGAGGATCTCCTGCTTGATTATCAGGGCTTCAGTGGTGGTTATATTGGATATTCTCAGCACCCTTGAAACGGATTTCTTTTTCATGATCCGGGAGCCGGTCCCGGTGACACCCATCTCGTTCATGGTCCTCACAGCATCTTCAGGGTGCACAATGTTCACCACAGAAACCTCAAAGCCGTTATCTTTTACCACAGGCTGCCTGCTGCGCATGGCCGCTGCCACCTCTACTACATCCATTGTCTGGGGCACATCGTGTGTCCTTATGATATGTGCTCCCTTGTGCACTACAATAGCAGTGGCAGCCAGGGTACCATACAACCTCTCCTCTGGCGGCCTGTGCAGCACCGCATCGATACAGGATTTGCGCGATATCGCTGCAAGGAGTGGTCTGTGGAAGACCTTTAGCCTTTCGAACTGATCGATGGTCTCGAAATCATATATTGGTATCTTCTCAGGCACCCATTTACCGATGGCAGGGTCAAGAATGAGCTTGCTGGTGTCCATGCCTTTGTCATGTGCCTGCATGATGATACTGGCCAGGGAGTCCATTATGGCATTCATGCTTATCGGATCTCCGGGGATCTTCCCGGTAGCCATGGCCACTGCAGGACAGCCATGCTCCGCCAGAACATCCAGCATTCTATCATCGGCTTTGAAACCGGAAACATCGTTGATCATGTCGGCTCCCAGTTCAAGGGCCTTTTCAGCAATGTCAGCAAACATCGTATCCACTGAAATGAGGACATCGACGTTATCTTTCAGAATATCAAGCGCAGGTACAAGCCTTTGCACCTCTTCTTCCCTGCTTATCACAGGCTTTGCAAGCAGCCATGTGGAACGTGCTCCTATATCCAGGATAGTGGCACCGCTGTCCACCATACTGTGTGCCTTCTCCAGTATGGAATCCTTGTTCACCACAGATGATCTGTAAAAAGACTCCTGGCTGAGGTTTAGAACTCCCATTATCCTTACAGGGTGTTCATCACCAACTTTCAAACCGCAGATATCTGCATCAACTACCATTTTCTACCCGAAAAAGTATGGAATCGATAAATAATGTATCATTATTGCTATTCAGAAGAATCTTTAGCTGCCATCAGCACATGTTGCATGAGTATGGATATCGTCATTGGACCCACACCTCCGGGTACGGGGGTTATGAGGGAGGCTTTTTTGATGACGTTCTCAAAGTCCACGTCCCCGTACACTTTTCCGTTCTCTTCGGTGATCCCCACATCAAAAACAACAACTCCTTCTTTTACCATGTCGGCCTTGATGAGGTGTTTGACCCCAGTGCCAACTACGAGTATGTCGGCATCAAGTGTGTATTGTTCCAGGTTCTGGGTGAACACATGACATACAGAAACCGTGGCATTGCGATTGATCAGCATTGCAGCCATAGGTTTTCCCACAACGTTGCTGTGGCCGACAACAACGGCATGCTTGCCCTGTATCTGGACACCATGCTCTTCCATTGCCCGGATAACTCCTTTGGGAGTGCAGGGTACAAGGCCTTCATTGCCTATCAGGAGATTTCCCATGTTGTACGGATGAAAACCATCTGCATCCTTCCTGGGATCTATGGCCAGCATGGCCTCTTTTTCGTTAAGATGGCGTGGAAGAGGTAGTTGCAGCAGTATTCCGTGAATATCATTTCTCAGGTTAAGCTGCTGAATGTGAGCTATAAGCTCCTCCTGTGAGGTCGTGGCCGGAAGATCGTGGTCTTCTGCATGTATGCCTATCCTTTCACATGCTTTGTGCTTAAGGCGTACATACATCTTTGAAGCAGGGTCTTCCCCTACCAGAATGGTGGCAAGGCCAGGGGTTATGCCCTTTTCCGCTTTAAGTGCCTCTACGTCCTTCTTTACCTCTTCCTCAACCTTCTTTGCAAGGCTGCGCCCATCGATCACCCTTGTGCTATATTCCTCGTCCACCACGCCACTCACCTCTTTACCTATATATTGGGAACCTGCTGCAGAGCTGTTCCACATCAGAGCTGATCTCCATCAGAGCCTGCTCGTTGCCAATGTTTTGGATCACGCTCTCTATGAAACCTGCGATGTCCACCATTTCCATCTCTTTCATGCCCCGGGTGGTTGCAGCGGGGGTACCTATCCGGACACCGCTGGTAATGAAAGGGCTTCTGGTCTCGAAAGGTATGGTGTTCTTGTTGAGGATGATGCCAGCCTTGCTCATTGCTGCTTCCGCATCCTTTCCGGTTATATCGAACTTATTGAGGTTAAGGAGCATTACGTGGTTGTCGGTTCCCCCTGAAACGATGTTGAAATCCCTCTCAATGAGGCTTTCAGCGAGCATTTTCGCATTCTTTACTGTCTGTTCCTGATCCAGTCTGAACTGTTCGCTCTGAGCTTCCTTAAAGGCGACGGCCTTTGCAGCTATCACATGCATAAGGGGTCCACCCTGTATTCCGGGGAATATGGCCTTATCAAGCGCTTTTGCATATTCTTCCCGGCACATGACCATTCCGCCCCTTGGCCCGCGCAGGGTCTTGTGGGTGGTGGTGGTCACGAAATCCGCGTAAGGTACAGGACTTGGATGTACTCCGGCTGCCACAAGTCCGGCAATATGGGCAATATCGGCCAGCAGATATGCGCCAACTTCATCAGCTATCTCTCTGAAGCGCTTGAAGTCAAGGGTGCGGGAATAAGCAGATGCTCCGCACACGATCATCCGGGGTTTTGCCTGCTTTGCCATCTCCATAAGTACATCGTAATCCAATGCCTCTGTTTCCCTGGATACTCCGTAGGGTACTATCTTGTAAAGCTGGCCGGCAAAGTTGACCGGGCTTCCGTGTGAAAGATGGCCTCCGTGTGAAAGGTCCATGGACATTATTGTGTCCCCTGGTTTGAGTACTGAGAAATATACGCCCATATTGGCACCTGAGCCGGAGTGGGGTTGCACGTTCACATGCTCTGCGCCGAATAAGGCCTTTGCTCTGTCTCTCGCCAGGTTCTCGGCAATATCTACGAATTCACAGCCTCCGTAGTACCTCTTACCGGGGTAACCTTCAGCATATTTGTTCGTCATTATCGAGCCCTGTGCTTCCATGACCGCACGGCTCGTATAGTTCTCAGATGCTATAAGGTTGAGTTTGTAGTCCTGGCGGTTCGCTTCAAGCTTCAGTGCCTCAGCGATATCGGGGTCTATCTCTGAAATATAGGACATGGTATCATCCAATTACAAGCTTTTTTAAAGTTACTTCTCTCTGCGTAGTACAATCCTGCCATCCACTTTAAGCTTACCCTCAGTGAAGAGTTTTACTGCTTCGGGGAATATCCTGTGTTCCTGCTCCAGTATCCGCGAGGCAAGCGTGCTCTCTGTATCATTATCTTTCACAGGTACGCAGCTCTGGAGTATTATGGGCCCGCTATCCATTCCTTCATCCACGAAATGCACAGTACATCCTGCGACCTTGACACCGTATTCAAGTGCCTGTCTGGGACCATGCAGACCTTTAAAAGAAGGAAGCAACGCAGGATGTATGTTCATGATCCGATCTTTATATGTCTGGATCACTTCACTTCCTAATATCCTCATGTATCCCGCGAGCAGCACCAGGTCCACACCATAAAGCTGCAATGTTCCAATTATCTTTTTTTCAAATCCTCTCTTGCTTCCATAGGCTTGCGGATCTATAAAAACAGCATCTATCCCATGCATCTTTGCACGTTCTAATGCATAAGCATCTTTAACATCACTGATGACCACGCTGAGCTTTACGTTCTTTAGATAGCCGCTTTCCACATGGTCGATGATAGACTGAAGGTTGGAACCTCTGCCTGATACTAAAACTCCTATATTGGTGGTCATTATAGGCTTTTAAAGTATCTTCATATAATTAGGTTTTTGGATTCGGTCCACAACTGAAATAAAAATATCAATGTTTTTTGCACTTTGTCTTCTCGTCAATGAGGCTTACGAACTCCTCTGGTCCGGCCATTCTATCCAGTTCTTTTTCTTCGATAAGAACTGTGTTCTCTACAGTTTCTGACTTGGTCGGACCTTTTATTATGAACACGGACCTTGTCTGTGTTACACTGGAGATGCTGCTCATCAGATCAGCTCTTTTGATCATCGCACTACTATAAGTGCTGACCCCTGTAAGCATTGTATCGTGGTTATCTTTGGATATCGCTTTGAAAGGTGCCTGGGATGTTGAAACCACTTGGTATCCCAGGGAATGCAGCATATCAAGAACATTATCCTCTTGCGGGTATTTCTTTTCCTCTATTGGCATTGGCGGTTCCTTGAGTTTCTTTTCAAAAGCCTGTAGTATATCTATGGATTTCGCAAGTGCAACATCAAGCAGCTCTTCCAGATGCAGCACTACATCTATGGACGCATCCATTCCGCCTTCTTCATATTTGCTGATGGTCCTCCTGGAAACTCCCAGCTCAGTGGCAAGGGTGCCCAGGGACATTGCCTGCTGCGTACGTGCTTCTTTCAGCACATCACCATCTATCGATACGTATAATCCTCCCGGTGCCGCAGATACAAGCGGAGGCACGTTCTCCACAAAGTAATCATAAAGTGTCTGCACGTTGACCGCAGGTATGTCATATCGCATGTACACTACACTATCTTCAAGCATCTGATCCCGGGTCTTGGCACCCACGAGAATGGCTGAACCGCCCAGATATCGCGCAAGTGCTTTCATCTCATAGGCTGTTTCTTCGTTCAGCCCATCTATATTATACAATACTTTGCAGAAAAGCAGGATGTTATCTTTCCTTGCAGCAAGATCAAAACTCCTCGGCCTGATGTTACAGCGCTTTGAAACAATGAAGTCCGCCTGTTTCAGTACATCTACTATCTGATGTATGAGGATGTCTTTTGTCATGACTAATAAATGATTGTTTGCGCATCTATATGAATTTTTGCCCTTATGTTATCCTTACCCCATCTTTCCTGCAGAAAACTTAATTGTATGCAGCTCATCAATAACCCAGATTATCAAGGTCAACACCATGTTCATAGGTATAGATGATACGGATTCAAGGGAAGGCATGTGCACAACATATCTGGGAGCCCTGCTTATGGAGGAACTGCAGCAGTATGGCAGCATCCATGAGCTTCCTATACTCGTTCGCCTCAATCCCACCATTCCTTACAAGACCAGAGGCAACGCATGCATAGGCATTGATATAGTAACCTCTTGCCCGGATAAAGTGATGGAACACGTCATTTCCAGGGTCGCAGCAATGTCAGCAATGGAATGCGAAATGACAAATCCGGGAGTTGTCTTTGTACAGGATGATGAAGCAGGCAGGGTCAAGGACACACTGGGTACTTTTTTCCAGCGCGCTGTAAGAACTGTCCTGTCCATCGAAGAGGCAAAGTCCATGATTGCTGAAACTGGCCTGCGGGCCAGAGGGTTCAAGAATGGCAGAGGCCTCATAGGCGCTTTGGCTGCATGTGGTGCTATGCTGAACCCCGGATGGGACCACACATTTGAGTATCTCGCCTACCGGCAAAGGGAGAAATGGGGTACCCTCAGGAATGTGGATAAAGAAAGCTTCTTTATCGCAGATGGTGTCACTTATCCCGCTACATGGGACACAGTGGATGTGTCGAATGGACTTGTGGTGTGCGTGCCTCATTCTCCGGACCCGGTGCTATATGGTATCAGGGGCAGGGACCCGGATGTGGTGAAAAGGACAGCGGAAATGATAATCTCAGAACCCCTGGAAAGATCATGCATATACTGCACTAACCAGGGAACTGACATGCATTTGTTACCCATTGACAGTATATCCGGGATAGAAGAGATGCAGTCATATATAGTATCAGGTTTCGTATCAGAGGACCCATTTACAATACCTGGTGGACACACGATATTTCAGATATCTGATGTCAGTGGATTTTCTGTAGAATGTGCGGCCTTTGAACCAACCAAGGATTTCAGATCACTGGTGCGCAAGCTCATACAGGGAGATGTTATCAAGGTTTATGGGAGCTTTATGAACAAAGCCCTGAACATCGAGAAGATAGAGGTCGTTTCTCTTGCACCGTTGGTGGTTTCCCATAATCCCGAGTGCCCTTCCTGCGGGAAGAGGATGGAATCCGCGGGCAGGGGACAGGGCTACAGATGCAGGAAATGTGGCACAAGATCATCTTCTTTGGTACAGGTACAACAAAAAAGGAACATTGAGCCAGGCATGTACGAGGTGCCTCCGTGTGCCCGCAGGCATCTGGCCAAACCGCTTGTCAGGATGCAGCCCTCAGGATCAAACATATTTCCATCACGATAATATCATCTCAAATATCCAAGATCTGCTATAGGTGGCGTTCTCAGTTTGTGGGCATTCATCTTTATCCTGCGCATCACCGAATCTGCCTGTTCCCCTGTAATGCCCACGGTGTTCCGTGCCACCTCGTTAGTCTCTCCTTCAAGCAGCAGTGAAAGGAACCGATCCACTTCTTTATATGTTATGCCCAGTTCTTTTTCATCGGTCTGACCACTCCAGAGGCCGGCAGAAGGTGCCTTATTGATAATGGCTTCAGGCACTCCCATCGAGGCCGCAAGCGCCCACACGTCGGTCTTATATAGATCCCCAAGAGGCAGGATGTCTACCCCTCCATCGCCATGCTTTGTAAAATAACCCAGCAGCAGCTCTGTTTTGTTGCCTGTGCCTATGACCATCCGGTTGAGCATGTTGGCATGGTAATACAGCACCGACATACGGATGCGGGCCTTAAGGTTCCCTTTTGCATGGGGAGTAGCCTTATCCCCATCCGGAATATTCGCAAGGTAAGCTCTGATCATCTCCGAGATATCTATAGCCCTGAAATCTATGCCCAGTCTGTGTGCCACTTCGGTTGCGTCGAGCACATCCTCCGCAGGTGTGAGATTGAGTTCCGGAAGGTGTATGCCCAGTACTTTATCCTTTCCCAGGGCTTCAGCAGCTAAATATGCTGCAAGTGCGGAATCGACCCCTCCGCTGATACCAAGTACAACTCCCCCGGCATTTGCTTCATGTACCTTTTCTCTGATGAAACCAACGATCACTTCCCTTGCTTTCTCTGTGTCCATGTTCCTGTCCTCTGTAGTGGCCTGAATTATGATCGTGTATTAAATACGATCCTTTACTTTGTTTCTGTTCTTATTGCTGCATCCTACTTAAAATAAAGTTTCCCGCTCAAAGGTTTAATCTATCTGGAAGTTCTTATGCAGCTGCATGCCTCTTTATATAGCCGACTCTGCTGTCTTCATAATGGGAAAACCAGTTGATGCTACTTCTACCATTACTGTTCCTTCAGTGGCGGATGAGCTCAAAAGCAGTGGGTCAAGGCTTCGCTTTGACCTTGCCAGGGAACAGGGTCTGGGAGTGGAATTGCCCTCGCAGGAGGCGCTTGACAGGGTTGCAGAGGTTTCCGGTGTATCAAAGGACCATGAGGAACTGTCCCTCACTGACATTGAAGTGCTTGCCAAGGCTTATGATCTTAAGGAAGAGGCGGTGCTCCTTACGGACGATTACGCAGTGCAGAACGTTGCCAGTATGCTGGGCATAAAAGTAGAGCCTGTTGTCCAGAAGAAGATAAAGGACGTGCTTATATGGCAGAAGGTCTGCATCGGATGTAAGAGGAAGTTCGATTCGGGGGATGTATGTCCCGTATGTGGCTCTCCTATGAGAAAAGCACGCAAAAGAAAATTATAACAATACTTGTATATGTAGTAATGACATCTTTATAGAATACATTTTAGAATACCTGTTAAGAAGATCACAGGCAGGGATCATATGAAGAATATAGAGAATCTGATTCAGAAGGCAGTGGAGTTACAGTCCAACGGGCTTACCTCAAGGCAAATAGCAGATGAGCTTAACGTTTCCAGGGATACTGTGACCTGGCTTCTCACCCGTGCAAAGAAAGATGTAAGCACACCTGCACCCAAGGACATTTCTGTGAACTGGGCCAACATAGGCAAGAACGCTTACAGGCTACGTAACATTTCAAAAGTGCTCTGTGATTTGGTATTGGAGTCTATGGAGCAGACAGAAGATGATGTTGATCTCATTGTGGGTATCGGGCTTAGCGGTGTACCCTTAGCGAGCCTTATGGCAGAAGAGCTGGGTACAGACCTTGCGATCTTCCACGCACATTACGATCCTGCTGATGACAGGAGCCTCAAAGGTGATTTCAGCGGGAACTTCAGTACTGTAAGGGGTAAGAAATGTGTTATTGTGGATGATGTGATCACCAGTGGTTCCACCATGACGGGAGTGGTCAAACGCATCCATGAAGAAGGCGGAAAACCTGTTGCAATAGCGGTCCTGGTGGATAAGAAAGGCGCTGAGGTCATTTCAGATGTGCCTGTAAGGCCATTGGTACGCATAGTCCGTGTGGACTGAGTAAGCAAATACTATTGAAAATGAGCGTAGCTGGAAGGGACGTTTATTCCACTTCCACTGCTCCTATCTTTTCTGCAAGCTTTGCCAGTACCTGGGTACGCATCCCTTCTACGAACTTTATGCTGCCAACCACCAGGTGCCCTCCTCCGCTGACGCCACCGCCTTCTATCTCATCGTGGAGCTCTCTGACCATTTTTGGTATGTTCATCTTGACATACTTGGACCTGATGACAGCAAAGTCAGGGCCATATCCCAGTGTGACCACTGGCTTACCTTCGTATTTCCGGCAAAGTCTGTCATGCACCTCGCCAGATGTTTTTCCGGGTGGTGGGAATGTGAATTTGTGGGCATGGTTCTCTACGTCCAGAACGTTCAGTATGGCACCGTTGGGAAGCTTCTGGGCCTTAACATGTGCCATGCATGCTTCAAGCTGCTCGTTGATCATGCCGTTGGCCTGCTCACAGAACAGGCTGACAAGTTTCTTATGTGTGTTATGGTCCCCCATATCCAGTATGTCATCCACTATGCCTTTGCCACTGCTGAATTTAAGCCAGTATGCTGCATAGTCAAGCGCAAGGGCCATGTCCTTAAGGTCCTGCAATGAATACCTGTCGGATATCAGCTTAATATAATCCCTTGCCTCATCCGAATCGGCACGGTCCCCCACACCTGCAACCGCAGGCAGGTGCAGGATCTCTTTTTCAATATCCGGGTTTATCATGCGGGCAACTTCAGTACAGAGCATGCCTGCAGTGATACTGTAATCGCCCCCCACATGCGCCGGATTGACATGAGCTTTGAGGAACTGGTCAACTTCCTTGTCAGGATGGTGATGGTCAACGACAACCATCTCAATATCGTATACCTGGGCTATCCTGAAAGAAGGCAGGTCTTCCAGGGTAGAACCATTGTCCACACTTATGACCAGGGGCATTTTCTGCCCATGCCTGACGGTATCTTCCAGGGCGAAGGAAACATCCCGGGTAACGTCTGTCAGCTCATAGAAAGGAGCCTTTGAGGGAGCCCTTTTGTAGAAATAGTATTCGCCATCAGAACCATTAACTTCCTTGATGAGCGGAAGTATTGCCCTTTCAATGGCAACCGCCGCTGTCATACCGTCGGCATCGGCATGATGTCTCAGAAGGATGGGCTTGGACTTGATAACAGCTTTACGTATCTCCTTTGCGACCTGTTTCATGGCCGGCCTGAGCTTCTCCAGCACATCGCTCTTTACCAGGAACTTGATCTCATGGGGTTCAGCCCTGCTGTCGATAGCAGCTTCTATACGGGTCCTTATTTCTTTTTCCTTGTCCCCGGTCAACCGTTTCATGCTGCGGACCTCAAGCTGGACGTTCTCTCCCCGAAGCTGTATCTCACCGGTAACAGATACTATCATGTCGGCATCTATGTGCGGATATGCTCTCTCCCCTGCGCTTTCAAAGGCTGCGGCAGATATCTGACCGGTCTCATCGTCAATGGTAAATATGGTCGGACCTGCCGTTTGCTTTACCTGTATCACCTCTCCATGGACCCTGACCGTCTTGCCCACGTTTTCGGAAAGCTTTGAGGAGTTAAGATCAGGAAGCTCTTTCTCTATCTCCACTGTCGTGTAGGTGCTGATGTTCCTGGGAAGCAGGTCCAATTTATTATTGTTCCTGATCTCCTTCACGCTAACAACAAGGCTGTCTCCGATCTTTGGCGTTTCCTTAATGTTGCTCGAATGGATAAGCCCTCTCATTTTTGAGTTGATATCAACGAAGGTCCCAAAGGTAACATTGCTGTTGACAACGCAATGGTATAGTTTTCCGATCTCGATCTCATCAATGGTACAGGAGTCATCAAGCTTGTAAACTACCTGCTTCTTGCTACAGCTTTCACACACTTCTTCTCCATCCGCAAGCTTGTCCATGGGTGAACCGCATGTCTTACAAGCGTATGTTACACCTTTTCCATTGCATGCTCTACAGGCGTCTTTTTCTTCGAGGTCCCCGGTCCCTCCGCATTTAGGACATGCTGAACCACTGTTCAGGAAATTTGCAACATCTTTTTCGGAGAGTTTCATAAAGTCTATTGATCTGGATTTCCCGCTTCCTTTACATTCGGGGCATTTCTTCGAGGAGGTGACAATGTATCCCTTTCCCTCGCACTCTGGACATCTTTCGCTCATTTTATCATGCTTTAAATGGAATATGTGAGATTTATGTCTTTGGTCTCCAGCTGTATGGAGTCCGCTCAAAAATCAGTATCGAGCCACACTCAATACAATTTATATCAGTTTGCAATTTCACACAACAAAATCAATCAGGTTAATAAAGCATAAAATCATCTTATTATTTGCTGGGTCTGAAATCCAAAAACTGTTCGCTTTCATACTTTCGTGTACATACCCTCAAACAAATGTTCGGACCCCAGCTCCTTTCTTTGCTTTCACGAACATCACCATTAACTTTTTAATATGTGGTAACCCTTTACCTATAAATGGACAATCATTAAGCAAGTAGCTATTCCGCTACTTGATAGGGAGGTACTATGGCTCTATTTGACATCCTTTTTCCAGTATTAATTCTCGTAATTTTCATCTTATCAAAAGCTATCAAGATCGTAAATGAATACGAACGTGTTGTTATCTTTCGTTTAGGCAGACTAAGCGGGGTAAAAGGCCCGGGCCTGTTCCTCATAATACCTATCATCGATACGGTAGTAAAGATTGATCTGCGTGTGGTCACCATCGATGTGCCCAAACAGAACGTGATAACCAAGGACAATGTCACAGTGGATGTGGATGCTGTGGTATATTACAAAGTTGTGGAACCTTCTTCCGCTGTCAATGAAGTGGAAAATTACAAGTATGCTACTTCCACTTTATCCCAGACCACCTTGCGTGATGTGATCGGTCAGATCGA
>NZ_MVQX01000081.1 GCF_002067275.1 Methanomethylovorans sp. PtaU1.Bin093
ACTTGCATTTAGTGGCTTTATAGATCTTTGTGTCAATTCATAAGTGGGACTATAATAACTGAGGGTCACAGCAGTGGTATTTACCATGAGCTCCTGAATTGCCATGTTCTGCATCACGAACCCACCGTAAGTGCGATGATTGATGATAGCGTCATCCGCAATACCCGGCTTTTCTGCTGGTTTCTCAGTACATCCTGCAACTAACAGAATAGATCCCAGAAATACTACTAATAATATTTTATTCATACGATCCCCCTATTGGCTTTGTACTTTTATTATAGTAATTTAAGGTTTACATTATTTTAAGATTGCTTTGGACCCTCATAAAGAGACATAGATCGTTAGATCTACAGTGTAGATGCGGGCATGTATAAACAGGAAACTGAGATCCCGGCATTCCCCAGTGTGGCTCTTCCAGTAGCTGCAATACCAGGCCTGGCGTTTGTGCTCATGAGGAAGGAGGAGTAAACTGCTTTACTCTTAATATTTCTTTTTTTCTTCTCTTTTTTTTCATTGGCGCTCTAGAAAAGTGGCCAAAGACATTATTTCTTGAGCAACAGCCGTTCATCTATCGGATAATAGGCCGTAGCAGCTTCAATGAGCTCAGTAGCAGTGTTCTTAGGGAAAGCGTGTACCTCCACACGCACACCCGAAGCTTTGAGATGATTGACAAGTGCAGTGAAATCCCCGTCACCGGTGACCAGCACGATGGTATCGACCTTACTGGATATGGAGATCGCATCAATGGCAATACCCATGTCCCAATCACCTTTAGTTGAGCCGTCGGGCCTCGATTTTAATTGTTTGGTCTTTACTTCCCATCCAATGTATTCTATTACAGACTTGAAACCAGATTGGTCTATTTCCTTTGTTTCCACAACATAGGCTACAGCCCGGATCAGTTGTCTTTCTCTCACCACAGCACTTAATAATTTTCCGAAATCTAATTTTGCATAGTAATAGTTCCTAGCTGAATAGAACATATTCTGCACATCTGCAAATACAGCCAATCTTTGACTTGTGAACATATGTTCTTGAATATCCTGATCTCCTGAACCCATTGAATTTACCTCTTTCTTTTAAGATCATTTTAGTTTACTTAAGTTAATATTGTATTTTTGATCTAATTGACGTAGAAAAGGAAATCATATGATCACGTATGTAATATTTTTCCCGATATCAGTGCAAAAACCCTTTCTGATCATTACAACAATTCCCTGCGCGTTACATGACATAATAGGAAACTGTTATATATTTCTAATCATCCAGTCCCTTCCTGCCAAACGTATAATTAGCAACTCTGAGAGCATCCCTGTCCCCTGTTTCCTTCTCGCACGAGTCACTGAGCTTGACCACAGGGATATCATTGATACTATGCATCTTGATAACTATATTAAGAGGAGGGCTTGTCCTGAAAAAATCCTGATTATTGGTCAGGCTTGTGCCAATACCAAAACTACAGTTGGTCCTGCCTGCACAATGCTCTTTAAGCCTTATTGCATCTGCAGCATGCAGAGAATCACTGAATACCAGTGTTTTTTTCATGGGGTCTATTCCCATTGACCTATAATGCCCGATCACCTTATCGGTAAAACCAAAAGGATCACCACTGTCATGTCTCACACCATCGTATAGCTTGGATAGCCTCAGATCGAAGTCAGCAAAAAAAGCATCGGTACCGAAGGTATCCGATAGAGCTATCCCCAGATCGCCTGCATATACCTTTACCCAGTTATCAAATGCAAAATAATTAGCTCTTCGCAAACCCATCAGGGCAGAATTGCCCATTATCCATTCATGTCCAATAGTGCCTACAGGTTTTATTCCATATTTTCGTGCAAGATGCACGTTGCTCGTTCCTGTGAAACAGGGCAGACCGCACAAAACCTCTATTACTTTGTCCTGTAATTGAAAGCTCCGCCGCCTGCGAGTTCCAAACTCCGTGAACAGGCAACCATGACCATTGAGTTCTTTACCTATGGAACGGATCTTCTTTGCGTAATGGTCAAGGAGAATAGCCTCCCCCGAACCATTGGAGAATGGATGCTCTTTCCAGCTTTTTTCCACTGTGTTGAAATATAGCTCTGAAACAGTGGCCATGAGCACCACTTCCCAGAGGATGGCACTGTGCCAGGGACCTTTTATCCTCAGGTCAAGGTCATTATCATCCGTTAGTCCCACACTCACCTCGGATGGATCAAAACGATAGTTTTTCAGATATTCCAGGTACATGGGTTTAAAGAAAGGACAGGCTGATCTCAGCCAGCTGTACTCTTCTGCGGTCAGCGCGATCTTAGGAAACTGAATATCCAAAATGGTCCTAAACTTCTTTACAAATTCCTCATTGAAACGCTGTCCACCCCTGTTAATGAAACGATATTCGACACGTGCCTCGGGAAACAGTTCCAGTACAGCCATCTGCATGCTTAGCTTGTACAGATCATTGTCCAGTATAGATTGAATCACACCTGACCTTCCTGCATATTCCGTGGATATATGCCTGTACTTTATACCTTATGTGCCTGTCGATTATGTGC
>NZ_MVQX01000082.1 GCF_002067275.1 Methanomethylovorans sp. PtaU1.Bin093
GGCACACCGATCACGGGTACATCCACCAGACCCGACACAACTGTAGGCAATGTGCCTTCCCTGCCAGCAGCCACCACTATGGAATCCGGCTTATGTGACCGAAGCTTGAGCATCTCACCTACAAGCCTGTGAAAACCTGCGACTCCCACGTCATAGATAGCAATGGTCTCACATCCCATTTCCGAAGCTACTATGCGGGCCTCTTCAGCAACCGTGATATCAGCAGTGCCCGCAGAAATTATTGCTACCACACCCCCGGTTCTGGGTACAGGTGTGCCATTGTGCACCACTACTGTCTTTTTGTATTTCCCCCATTCCAGCTGTTCAGGTCTGAAGGCATCTTCGATAAGCTTCACATTGATTTCATTAAGACGTGTTACAAGCACTCTGCCACATGCATCCACATGGGCTTGCGCTATTTTGACCACATCTTCGGGTTCCTTGCCTTCTGCAAGGATAGCTTCCATAACCCCGGTGCGCTGGCTGCGACAGACATCTATCTTCGCAATATCGGAAACGGGCACATAACCCATGCCGCGTATAAGATCTTCAGCAGCATCCAGGTCCGTTTCATTGTTCTTAATTTTAAGCAGGATATCTCTGAGGTCCATGATCACGTTCGAATATTGGAATAAAAGCTTAAGATGCTTTCCCAGCGATAATGTACAAAGCATTTCTCAGGACAAAACAAAAAAAACGATCTTCCTTCTTATGAGAATGAGCAGAAAAAGTCAGTATTCCTGGTTCTCTTCAACATCATGTGTGTAATGTCAATTTTGCGTCTTAGCATCCTTGCGTTGATAGTATGTTGTGTATATTTTTTACTGCAAGATGATCTTTAACGCAAAGTAGCAAAGACGCGAGGACGCAAAGGGGTTGTTTTTATCTTTGAGTCTTAGCGCCCTTGCGTTGATAATATATTGTATATATCTAATGAAACTCTTTTTTTACACAAGGTCGCGAAGTCGCGGGAAGCAAAGTTGCTTTTTTACCTTTTCACAGAGCTTTGTCAAAAGTCCAGGACTTACAGATATGTGGATATTTTTAAGGCGTATTAGATATCCGAACAGCTTGCCATATGAAAATAGACATAACTCATAACCGACCTTTTCTGAGATGAAGATGCCACATAATGCCAGATGTTGAATCTTACAGGCGTAGGCTCCAGGCAATGCTGCCGGAGTTGAGAACGTAATACAATGTCAGTTACATCGGCCTGTTCGGGTCCTATGTGCGCGGGGAGAATACTCCTGAAAGTGACCTTGATGTTTTAGTGGAGTTCAGCAGGACACCCACCATCTTCCGGTTCGCCTATCTGGAAGATCACCTTTCCGATTCCCTTGGGGTCAAAGTGGACCTGGTCATTAAAAATGCGTTGAAGCCGAATATCGGGAAACACATAATTAACGAAGTCGAAGCTGTCTGAGGGATAATGATCCGGGATACAAAGGACTATGTACAGGACATCTATGATGCCATGGAGGCAGATACAGCCCTTGACTTCACCGTTTCACCAATATCCATTTCCACAGTGGCAGGAACTTGATCCCGTCCTCTTCTTTTTCTGTGTCCCTGGTCAGAAGTAGCAGCTGCGCATCATTGCTTTGGGCGAATTCCTTCAGACCATCTGTTTCCCGGGGGTCCAGCTCATCTGTATATGACACATTTATTGCTTGCAGGCGGCCTTTGCCATCATCTGCTATGAAATCCACTTCCTTTGCACCACGCCAGTAATTTACTTCATAGTTCCGCCTTTTGAGCTCTATGAAAACAATATTTTCCGCAGCCTTCCCGAGATCCTTTGAGAAGAGGAATGCCACAGCTCCCCGAAGACCGGTATCGATGCAATACACTTTACGCGGGTTTACCTGCTGGCTTTTCAGGGAGTGACTGAATATGGGTATAAGATAGATGAGGTTTATGTCCTCAAGGTATGATACGTATTCTGCAAGGGTCTCTTTTCCGACAGAGGTGTTCCCTTTGATGGTATTAAAGTAAGAGTTTATGCTAAAAGGCGAGCTGATGTTCGTGAGCAGATATCTGGAGAGCATTTTCAGGAGGTTTATGTTCCTGATCGAAAATCTTTCGACCAGATCCTTATAGATGAACATCTCGTAATAGTTCTTTAATATTGGCTGTCTCAGCGTTTCATCTTCCAACGCGATCTCCGGAAAACCGCCCCACTTCATATATTCTTCGAACTGCTGCTTGACAGTGTAGCGTTGTTGCGTGTACTCAAAGTCTTTTTCAAGACCTATACCCTTGAACTTAAGGTATTCCCTGAAGCTTAAAGGATGAAGGTGGAATGACAGTGTCCTTCCCCTGAGGCTTGTCGCTATTTCCTTGCTGAGCAATTTTGAGCTTGAACCTGTTACGTATATGCTGGCATCCAGCGTATCGTGCAATCTTCTGACAAATACCTCCCAGCCATGTATGCTCTGGATCTCGTCAAAGAACAGGTACATCGTCTTCTGAGTGTTCCTGGGATAAAGTTCGAAATACGCCTCTATAAGAAGGTCCAGTTCATGCACTGAAAGCGGAAGGATCCTGTCGTCCTCAAAGTTAACATAGAGGATCTGCTCCGGCTCTATGCTATCCCTTAACTGCTTGATGATGGTGTAAAAATAGAATGTTTTGCCGCTTCTTCTTGAGCCCACAAGGCTGATGATCTTTTTTGTCGCAGGTATAATGAGCTCACGATCATAGGTTTCAGGAAGTTTCCTTTCATGGAACTCCTTGATGATCTGTTTGAATATGCTCTTTTTGTCCATATACTTATGTACACGTACAAATACTTAGTTATTTGGTCTTATTAATAAGCCTATTTCTGCAAGATAAGTGCGTATGCCGCAAGGATCTAAAAGTAATTATGGCATTCAATGTCCATCCTGACGGTCCCTTTAAAGACCACAGAGACGCCAAGTTTGTTATTTGCGTCTTAG
>NZ_MVQX01000083.1 GCF_002067275.1 Methanomethylovorans sp. PtaU1.Bin093
TGTACGACCTTAAGACTGGAAAACACGCACACCTTGAGCTTACAGCAGACAAAACAGGCACCGGTCTGATTGCTAAGAAGGCGAAGATTAAGGGCACTACGGAAAGGGTGGAAGCTCTTAATTCCCGTATCGGTGAGCTTAGAGAGACACGTTTCAATATCGAAGAACTTACCGACAGGCTAGGTCAGGACATCGGAGCAGCTCAGCTCGGTATTGAAATCGGTAAGGGTGGCTTGAAAGGTACCAAGGCAGCCAAGAAGGTGACAGGCCAGAGCATACCGAAAGTGAACAAGGCAGGTAAGAAGGTCAAGACACTTGAGGACATCGGCAAGGTCAAGAATACCGGAAGCGGTGGCGGAGTAATGGCTTCAAAGGACGGGCTGCTACTGGAACAGGTACAGGTACCTAAACAGCTACAGAAGACTACAGCCAAGCCCAAGGAGAAGGTTAGCACTACTACGAAGGAAAAGCAGGCACTTGAGACGCGGCAGAAGCAGAAAGCTGCAATGAAACAGAAAGCAGCGAACAAGTCCAAGCTCATACAGTCTATCAATGCTGCTAATATCTTCGCTGCTACTCAAGTACAGGGCTTGAACGTAATGCAGAGACAGCTCATAGTACCCTTGCAGTCCACCAAGCAGATACAGGGGCAGGCACAGGCTACCAAGCAGAAGCGGGAACAGAAACAGCGCATTGCCTATGCTGCGAAATCAATGCAGGTAGCCATCCCCACAGTGAAACAGAAGCAGCAGCAGACAGTACGAGAAATCACTAGGCAGGAACCGAAACAAGCCGAGCGCACCCTTACCGATTCGATAGCAGTACCTCGCAGTGTGTGGAGAAGTAAAGCAGAGACACTTCCACCGGTGGCGGCTCCAATGCCCAAGAGGTCCAAGAAATCCAAGAAATCCTATGATATGGGTGTCATCCACAAAACCAGTAAGAACGCATTTAAGGACATATGGGAGCTGATTTAATGGGAGCGGAGAAGGCTCTGGTGCTTGGTCTTGTATCGTTCTTCGCCTGCGGTATGGCTTGGATTATCGTACAGCCGATACTAGATGTTTTCATGCCGATGTTCATAGCAGCGGGCGGAGCAGCTGCCTTTGTGGGCGGCCTGCTGACCACCGTGTTCGATTACTATGCAGTGCTCGGCTTGGTACTGGTGCTCGTTTCGATGTTCGTGGGGGCTATGAAAGATACGGAGGTGACAGCTTGAGAGAACGAGGCGGCAGAGCATTTCATTTAGCCGGTATCTTTATCAGAAAAAGTGAAGCTGTGGCCTGTGCGAATAAGTATAAAGCAAGGGGACGGACGACACACGTACACCAAAAGGACGGCACGTACCATGTGTTCAGGGATTGAGCCGTATAGGGAATGTCCACGCTTCTCGAAATGCAGTGTGAACAATTGTCCACTGCATCCCTCCTATCCGAATCTGTACAAAGAACCTTCCGACCCTGAGCCACGCTGCACCCTACCGAAGTCGTACAGGCTCCGGGTAGGTGCACAGTACATGAACATCTTGAAGTATGGCGGACTTACAGTGAAGGAATATACAGCCCGTATGAGATGGGAACAGATGAGCGAGGAAGATAGACAGAAATTGCTCAGTGCAGGGAAATTAAACCATTTTGTCGCCGTGCCGAAGTGTGGGATGGGAAATGCGAGGGATAACATATCTCCTGTCCATATTGGGTCCATCTGACCCACAAACTGCCATAGAAGAGGACCGGGAAGAGTAGCATGACACGTGTCTTGCTCTCTCCATTGTGGCAGCCTAAAACATCTACGGCCTTGAATTCAGCGGGCTCATGTGAGCGATATTGTTGCATGGTTCAAAACGATTGGGACTACAATGAACACGGCGGCTATTAATAACGCTATACAGAATGCAGCAACAAACATTTCAAAAATATCCACTTTCGTTCACCTCATTTTACATTTTATTGATACATAATTATATTTAATTATATAAATAGATTATGCCGATTTTTCAGTAGCCGTTGGCAATTTATTGCCAATTGGCAAAAGGTTCATATCTTGAAAAACCAGTTGCTGTCTCCGTTGGATAGGTAGAAACATTAATATATCAAAAGTTTTAAAAGTAGCCTTATAAAGTCAGGTGATGGAAATGGCAGCAACGACTAATACTATTGCTTTCCTATTCGGTTTTATTGTATCTGGTGTTTTTGGATTGGTGGGGAACTTTTTTGCAACCGCTTATTATCGATTTATAGATTGTGACAAAAATGATATTCAACGACGCAAGGACTTGAAATGTGAAGCCACTTTATTGGGTATCGCGACGTTTGCAATCCTTTGTGTAGCTCTTATACTCGCTTTATGGGTTCTATCATCATTCATTCCATTTTGACGCGGCCACCACACGGGCCGTAGCCTAGGTAAACAGGAGATGTCATTTTGTCAATCTCAGGAACCGTTTAATCCGGTAAATCAGGCTTTTCTCTTTTCTGGCCTGTTCTTTCACCGCATTCGTATAGCTGACATTGATTAGCTGCTCTACGGTTCCAGAACTGCGTCTGCCTGATGAATAAGCCCCTGCCTCTCTTCTCTTTTGTTCCCGTGCTTCTCTTTCTTCCTGTTCCTTTCGACGAGTATCGATTGAGTAACCCATACAAACACCGATAAAAGAAATGGTTGGAGAGTATAAAGAACCTACCCACATAGAAGCCCCTAGGACGATTGTCCTGTGCACATACCTCACCCATGGGTCAAAGTCCTCACCAAGAGCTCAGGAGGGGCTCCTACGAGGCTAAAAAGATTAGCTTTTCATCTGACCCGCTCAAGTGCCAAGTAGCCGGGTATCCTGACCACCTTAAACTTGTCTCCCTTTTGCATCCCTTCAAACTCTACGATTTCCTTGGGTATGGTAAGCCTGTACTGTCCTTTATGCTCTTGCAAAGTTACGACCAGTTTTAACACATCCTTCGAGTACTGATATTAGTACTTAAATAGTAATGGGAGCAGTACTATTTAGCTTTTGAGGTCATCAATTTAGCCTTAATCAAACATTTACGTTTTTGGTTATCATTAGAACAGCCGTTAACAACTTCTGAATATCATCAAAAGTAACATCAGAAAATGGTTTATTGAACAGCATATAGCATCAGTGGATCCCTTAATTGAGTTAGGTCTAAGTTATCTGTCAACCAGATAAATTTATGGGTTTAGAGAAGTCCACGTCCTTTCCAAAGTCTGTGATCTACAGATAGCCCGAAGACACCATAAAAATATAATACTACTTAAATCATAAAATAAACTGAATAGATAACCGGGAGATAAATGAACTGTGCCAGGCGGAAAAACCCATGAGCTTATAAACATTACAGCGCTGGTGTCCATATTGGCAGTATTCTATTATCTGTCAACGTGGCCGGAAACCGGAGCATTCGCAAGGCATCCGGACATTTATGAGATACTGGTCTTTTCGGTTTCCTACATATTCGCAACATTCTTCCTGAGCCCGGACCTTGATACAAAAAGCCGGCCTTACAAAAGATGGAAGATGCTCAGGATACTCTGGTGGCCCTACAGGATAATATTCAAACACAGGGGTTTCTCCCATAACATGATCCTCGGCCCCCTTACCATTCTGGTGTACCTTACAGTAATAGTACTTGCATCACTCCTGCTTTCAGGTGTCGGACTGCAGAATATTCCTATAAGGATAGTTATTGCTTCCACTGCAGGTATAGTCCTGTCAGTAGAGATCCATATAATATCAGACAGGTTTTTCTCAAAGGTAAAGAGTATTTTGTGAGATCTATTGCAGCGAAAGCAGAGGGGCTAATGTTATTCAAATAGAGTATATTTGGAAGTTATTGAAAGTATCTATAAGTAACAACAAAGCTGTTATCCAGAAGTTTTCTTAAAAAAGGTGTTGATCAGATAAAAAAAACCATTAATTGACGTGTTGTTCATGTCTGACAAGAGAAAGAAAGTACTCTTGTTATTGCAAGATGGACCGAAGGGAATGGATCATTTGCTCAAGTATCTGGATACAACAAGGCCGGCGTTACTTCCGCAGATGAGAGTGCTGGAAGATAGTTATCTTATCATTCATTATAAGGACAGTTATGAATTGACTACCATTGGGAAGATCTTATTTGATGAGATCGTGCCTTTGTTAAACACCCTGCGGTCTTTGATGCTGACATAGATCAATGGGGAAAACATAACCTCAGGTTCGCACCGACATCTCTTTTGTCCAGACTCCGTGAAATAAAGGGTTGCAAAGTGGTAGAACCCAATTTAGTGAACATATATGAAACGAATAAAGATTTTATTGAAACCTGTGCAACGTCTAAGGACCTGTTCTTTATCTTGACCTTGATACATCCTGTTTTTACCACGCTCAGCTCCCAATTCATTGCTAATGGTTCAAATATTGAAATTAGAATCAATGCGTACCTGCTATAAAAATTCAAAGCAAATTGGCAGAAAGAAGTTCAGGGTTACATTGACAGTGAAAAGGTCAAATTGTACCTGTACCCAAAAGACATTGAAATGGGAACATTTGCTCAGAAAGAACACTGTTTTGTGTTAAGGATGCTAGCAAATAACAAAACATATGACTACACCATACCAATAACCGAAATCAAGCTCTTGTCCGATCTTACAGGAGCAGGGACTGTCGCCTGTTTACAATCCCCCGACCCCGATCAAAGGTATGATTCAGGTCTGGTTCACAGCTTCTCCTACTGTTTCTTTGGTCTTGTTGACCACCTGTGCAACTGTCTGGTTAAGATTCTCTGTTACAGCCACCTTTGTCTGGTTAATGGTCTGGTTCACAGCGTTCCCTACAGCCTCTTTTGTTTCATTGACAGCCATGCCCACGGTCTGATTTATAGCCTGCCCTGCGGCTTCTTTGGTCTGGTTCACAGCCTTGCCTACGGTCTGGTTTATATTTTGTCCTACCGCCTCTTTTGTTTCGTTTATTTTCTCTCCCACGGTCTGTTCTACGGTCTTGTCCGTACATCCGGAAATTGACACCATGCCTGCAACCAGCAATCCCATTAATAAGAACTTAAGCATTTTCTGCAAAATCATCACCTGTTCTGTTCCTAATTGTATCCCGGAATAAATGAACCTATTGTTCCCACCTTGCATATATGGTGAAAAAGATCTCATTGGAATGAAATTCCAATGATCCTTCTGATCACTCCCCCAATACCCGAAAACACTGATCATCGTCCTGCATTCTGACAGCTTCCAGGTGCCTGGAAATGATCTGGAGGAATGGTTTTCCCCCTGACAAGAGATGCGAATAAGCCCACGATACAGAAGATCGTGAACAGCATAAATGCATAGTGCAGGCTTGTAGTGAACTGAGCATGATATTCGGGTGTGATCTCCACCGGGCCGGTAACAACTGCAAAGATCATCATGGCGATACCCATTGAAAGCATCTGTCCAAGCAGCCGCATGGTTCCGTTCATCCCGGATGCCACACCATAGAACCTCTTATCTACCGAACTCATGATAACATTCGTGTTCGGAGAAGAGAAAAGACCGAAACCGATGCCAAGCACCACGAGAATTCCGGTCATGTACCAGATATGTGTCGTTTCTGAAAGGAAGGTAAGGAAAAAGAGACCTATCGCCGTAAGGGCCATTCCTGCGGATGCAATGAGTCGGGGCTCGATACTATCTGACAATTTCCCGGCGAGAGGAGAGACCATGGCCTGAAAGACCGGCTGAGCTATCAGGATAAATCCGGCATGTTCAGGCGTGAAACCCTTAGTGTACTGCAGATCAAGGCTCAGGAGAAAGGTCACTGCGTATGTCGCACTGTAATTGATGAGCGCGGAAAGATTGGAAAGAGCAAAAACACGGTTATTTGTCAGAAGACTGATATCAAGGACCGGGGAAGGTATGCGCATCTCATACCGGATAAAGATGATCGTTCCGATAATTCCCACTGCTATAAGAGAAGCGCCTTTTATGTCCGGAAGTACAGAAAAGCCATACATAAGAGAAACTATTGCCATACCGTAGATAACAGACCCTCTCAGATCAAATTTTTCTCCTCTGCATTCCGCCCAATCACCTTTAAGTTTCCAGATGATGAGAAGGATCGCCGCAAGACCTATTGGGACATTTACTAAAAAGATACTTCTCCATCCTAGATGCTGCGTCATCATGCCACCAAGGAAAGGACCGGTGGAGAGTCCTATGTACACTGCAGTGATGTAGATGCCCAGGGCCTTTCCACGTTCTCCGGGAGGATAGACGGAGGTGATCATAGCGATCCCGGTCCCGAAGATCATGGCACTTCCCAAACCCTGGACCACCCTGACCACGATAAGCATCTCTGTAGAACCAACCATGGTCATCGACAAGGAGGCAAGAACGAATACCGTTATTCCATACAGGAAAACCTTTTTCCTTCCATATATATCGGCGATCTTCCCGAAGGGAACAAGGAACACTGCTGAAGAGAGAAGATATGCAGTTGCAACCCAGGAGAGGTAGATAGCATTCATACGGAATTCCGCTCCCAGCGTAGGCAACGCGATATTTACTGCCGAACCATCAAATGGCGTGATGAATCCGGCAAGTATGGCGATCATAAGCACGATCTGTTTTTCAGTATTAAGTGCTGAAGCAGAAGGTTTTTGGCATATTCCCGAAACCCCGGAATAAGAGAACGTATTTTCAGAAGATAGCTCCGATTCGCTTATTTTTTTCACCATGTATACCACTGGCAGAAATGTTATCCCTTACTGAAGCATGCAGAAGATACCTGCATTGCTACTTATATTTTGAGCACGTTGAGCATTGTTCTGTTAACCTTTGCTTCTCAGATCATCGGATATGCGGATAATGTAAAAACACCTGTTTCCATCTTCATATCCACCCGAACAGTCTCTGGAACAGCCCCGGCTCCTTTACCTCCACCGGAGCCTGGAGGGCATCTGAATACTCGATGTCACCCTCTGGTGTTTCATACCTGATAACAGTATCTATGCCATACACTTTGGCCACAGCTTCGCTATCAGCCTTAATTTTGACCTTTGCGACAGCTGTACTTCCGGGAGCCATACCGGACACGAATGCCACATTATCTGTGGTACTTAGCGGGTCAGATGGATCGACCATGACCTTAACATTCTTTGCCTCTTCCTCACCTGTATTCCTGATCTCTAAAATGATGATCTCCTCACCACCGGGATAAAGAGTTCCCGTAGTATTTATTATTTCAAAATCGGCCTGGTCTTTTACTACGATCTTCAATGTCTGGTTCTGCACCATCATCCCATACCAGCGGTTCACATTATAGGTCTGGGCAGTAGCGTCAGGATCCATGACCTGTACATTCTTCTGGTAATCGTAAGAAAGGTTCAGGTAAAGGTTGTATTCCCCTGCCTTTGCCTTTTTATCGATCTTTATATCGAACCTGGCAGGTGAGACAGCATTTTGTCCGCTTCTTATAGAACCTATCTTCTGGCTAACCGATCTTATCTCGATGGGACTTCCCGGACCTGCTGAAAGAGAAGCGACTATACCTGTAGCATCTACCACAGCGCTCTCCAGCTTCATTTCTGTCTGAGCGCCAAATATCTCATCGGCATTATCGGGAGTTCGATCGTTCTCGAACCCCAGCAACTTGCCATTGTTCATCAGATCAATGTTCAAAGTGACCGTCTGACCTCTGTGGAATTCATTGCTGCCGATGATAGTGGCACTAATATCGGGACTGCCGTCTACTTTGTAGTAATTTTCTCCGAGATCGAAGCTTATGGGTACACTATAGGCTTTCAGGGTATCATAGGCTCCTGCAACGCCTGAGACCATAAAGAGCAATAAACAAACCAATGCTATCATTTTCCTCATTTTATGCTTCCCTCCTGAAAAGATGGACACCTGCTGTGAAAGTAATAAGTGCGAAGAGCGAGAGTATTATCAGATCTGTGGATATAGCGCTCAGACCCTGGCCCTTGATCATTATTGTACGCATTGCATCGTTCGCATAGGTCAAAGGCAACAGGTAAGCGATATAGCGCATCCAGTCCGGGACCGAGCTTAAGGGAAAAAACACACCGGTAATGAACATGGATGGAAGAGTGACTAGCATGTTCAGCTGGAAAAAAGATTCCATATCATTCACTCTTGTAGACATCACGATCCCCATGCCCACTCCACCAAGAGTGAATATAACAAGCACCAGAGCAACAAGCAGCCAGCTGCCGTTCATATGGAATCCCACCAGGAAATAAGCTGCCATTATAAGTATAGCGGCCCTGATCAGCTGCAATATAAGCTGGTATATCGTTTTTCCGAGGATCACCGCTCTTCTGCTGACAGGGGTCATAAGGATACGGACAATGGTACCGTCTTGTTTTTCTCCCGCAATGGCAGAGCCTGTGGTCGCTACGGAACCCATAAAAATGGTAAGTGCTATAACAGCTGGGGTCAGAAAGTCCAGATATTCAAGATCCCCATAGATATTTGGGACGTTCAGAGAAACAGACCCTCTTTCCGAGAATAGTTGCTTCATATAGTTCACAATAATACCGGTCGTGGTGGTATCAGAGGAATCGGTAAGAAGGATAAGGGTCACACTTTCGTTCTTCGCCAGTTTTTCGCTGTAATCCGGCGGGATCAGCAGGACAGCTTTATACCATCCGGCATCGATCTTACTCTCTGCTTTTGACTGCGACATATCCTTGGTGTAAGTTATGGAGAACATGGGCTCTCCACCGTACTTGCCGGTATAGCTCCCTATGTGCTGTATAAGGGAATTTGAGGCTGTGCCTGTGTCGTCATTGACGATCAGAATGGGAGCATCCTTTACAGTGCCGCCCATCCCATAGCCGAAAAAGATGATCATGATGATCGGGAACAGGAACAAAGGAACCATGAGAGCCTTTTTCCGGGAAAGCTGTCTGAACTCTTTTACTGTTATTATCCAGGAGTGTTGCAGCTCGGTCCTCACATCCATTTAATCACGCACCTCTTCTCCGGTCAGGTGTATGAACACTTCTTCAAGATTTGTACTTCCTGACCTTTCCTTTAAATTTTCCGGCGTGTCCAAAGCTACCATTTTACCTAAGTTCATCACAGCAACCCGGTCACACAGATTATCAGCTTCTTCCATGTAGTGAGTTGTGAATACCAGGGTCTTTCCTTCTCCGTTGAACTTTCTGGCGAGTTTCCAGATAGCCTGCCTGGTCTGCGGGTCAAGACCTGTGGAAGGCTCATCCCAGAATATTATCTGAGGGTCGTGCAGCACTGCGCATATAACTGAAAGGCGCTGCTTCATGCCGCCTGAGAAGCCACCTGCAAAGCGATCTGCATGGGACCCAAGACCTACAAGCTGCAGGTAGTGATCGATACGCTCCTCCATTAGTTTTTTTGGAACACTATAGAGCTTTCCCATAAGCTCCAGATTCTCCCTGGCCGTAAGGTCGGGATAAAGACTAAGCTTCTGAGGAACTATGCCTATGATAGGCCGTATCTTGTCATCCTCTTTATCGGCGTCGAAGCCTGCAACTTTTATACTGCCGTTGGTGGGCTTTATTAAAGTGGTGAGCATGGAGAATATGGTGGATTTGCCAGCCCCGTTAGGTCCAATCATGCCAAATATCTCACCTTTGAATACATCAAAGCTTACATCATTGACAGCAGTTATTTTCCTTCCTCTGGAATGAAAGACCTTGACAAGATCCTTTACCTCAATAATTGTTTCCATTCACTCACCAAGCTTCGCTTCATTTTTAATTAGAATGCCGTTGGCAAATATATCTATAAAGCCTTCGGACTCTGCTTCCATGTCACAAAGAAACCTTTCACCAAGTATCCCGTTCAACAGATAGATATGAGCGAAATAGCTTATCAGGGTCAATGCCGCTGATCGGGGATCAACATTGCGCATTTTCCCCTCTTTTATTTGAAACTCGAAGTATTCACTTAGATGCGCTACATTCATTTGGTATACAGAAAATAGAATTTCAGCAACTTCTGACCTTCTTTTCCCTTCTTCCAGTAACATGAACATAAACATGCAGTATTTACCATTCATTTCTTTTTCCTTCATGGAATGTGCAATGCTCTGACCTAAGGCATGAAGGCTCGTACTCAGATCTGCATCCTATTCTATAATAAATAAAGGATCAAGTGCTGAAAATGCAGCCCTGTTCTTGATAAGGACATCCCTTAACAGATTCTCTTTTGACCGAAATTTTCTAAATAAGGTCACTTCTGCAACATTTGCCTCTTTTGCGATCCTGCGGGTAGTTGCACCCGTATATCCCTCGCTTGCAAATACCTTCAGAGCAGCATTCAGGATCCTTTGTTCTGCATCCATTTGTAAGTAAGCGATTACTTACATGTTATTAAAAGCTTTGACACACTTCTAAAGGCAAAAAGAAAGAAATCAAATACGTGTCAGTATTATAGCGATCCATAGAAGAGATCATGTGTAATGGACAGAGATTGACCAATAATGTGCAATTGTTCAATTTGCTATTTTACCCACTGATAAATAGATTTATTAAGTAGTAACTTCAATTAAACTAACAGCAGATATATATTATTGAGACATGAAGTATATCAAAAAGTCTCATCGAAAAACGGGTGAATATAATGCCAACTCTATATGAGGTAAAAACGCAGATCAGATCGTTGGAAGGAACTAACAAACTAATCGATAGCAAGGAAATCAAAGAACTACCGAGCATTTTAGAAGATGGCGAGACTGTTAAAAGAGTTGTGAAAGGCTCCTATGAACAAAAAAATGGCATACTGGTCGCAACAAATAAAAGACTGATCTTTATTCATAAAGGAGTGCTTTTTGGCTTCGGCATCGAAGATCTCACATATGACAGACTAACGTCTATTCAGCATAAACTCGATTCTGCATTCGGGACAATTACAATCCTCACTTCTGATGACCGGATAGACATACAGCGAGTAGATAAAGAGCAGGCTATTGCTTTTTCAAAGTACGTAAGAGAAAAGATCGCCAGGTTCAGAAATCACTTTTTCAGCAATAAAGGGAAAAAACTTAATGATCCGTTGAGTAAAGCAGAGCAGATCAAAAAATTGACAGACCTGAGAGATGCCGGCTTATTAACGGATGAAGAACTATTGGTGCATGAGCAGAAGATATTGGACGTGTGAATACGCACACCAAAACTTTTAAAAAAATATCCGATGCGGGGGATGGGATTCGAACCCACGAACTCCTACGAGACTAGACTCTGAATCTAGCGCCTTTGACCTGGCTGGGCGACCCCCGCATTGAGGCTAGCGTATAGTTGCACTAATGGTATATATGCTTTTTCAGTTGCAGACCATAAAAAAAAGGCCTGCGAACACAACAAAGCAGATCAACCGATCAGTTTCATAAGCAGGGCTTTCTGTGCATGCAGACGGTTCTCTGCCTGATCATACACCACGGAATGAGGACCATCCATCACCTCCGCAGCGATCTCCTGGCCCCTGTGAGCTGGCATGCAATGCATGACTATAGCGTCACTCTTGGCAAGGTCCAGCAGCTCTGAACTGATCTGGTAATCTTTCAGATCGTCCAGACGCTTCTCTATCTCATCCTCATCACCCATGGAAACCCATACATCAGTGTATAGCACATCCGCTCCCTTTGCAGCCTCGAATGGGTCGTTCATAATGGTAATATCGCCTCCAAGCTCCCGGGCCTGCTTGACGATCTTGTCATCAGGCTCATATCCGGGCGGGCAGGCCACCACCATCTGCATGCCCACGATGGCACAACCCAGGATAGCGGAATTGCACACATTGTTGCCATCGCCTACCCAAACGTACTTCAATCCGTTGAAATGGCTTTTATATTCCCTGATGGTAAGCAGGTCAGAAAGGATCTGGCATGGATGCTCCACATCCGAAAGGGCATTTATTACAGGTACTGAAGAATGGGCAGCTATTTCAAGGATAGTACTATGCTTGTTCACCCTTGCAGTAATACAGTGCACATATCGGGAAAGAACAACAGCTGTATCAGCGATAGTCTCTCCGCGTCCAATCTGCAGGTCCTTGGAAGAGAGAAAAATGGACTGCCCTCCTAGGTCAGACATGGAAACCTCAAAGGAAACCCTGGTGCGCGTGGATGACTTTTCGAACAGCATTGCCAGACTTCTATTCTTCAGCAGGTCTGTGAGCTTTCCACGAGCACGCTTTTCTTTCAGAACCTCTGCCATGTCAAGCAGTTCAATGACCTCATCATGAGTGAGGTCTGCGAAGGAGATGAGATGCTTCATACGATCAACTCATTTTCATTATCTACAGGGATCATGATCTACCCCTTATTTTATTCATATGATCGATACGCTTCTGGATAAGTGAAGTAGTACCTATATCCCTTCTGGAATGCAGGTCTCCGATAATATTGTCAAGTGCTTCCTGAGCTTTTTTCTCTGCTTTGGCAATTGAATCAGCAATACCGACAACAGCTATTGCACGCGAGCCTGTGGTGTAGATCTTATTTTTCTCTTCGTATACACTTGCGTAGAATACCAGGGCATCACCTATGTCCCCTACAGATATCTCCTTGTCCTTTGAAGGATTATCAGGGTATCCCGCAGGCACTGCGTACTTGCACACTGTTGCCTTCTTACTGAACTTCACTGCAAGTTTGTCAAGGGTACCTCCCACCACAGCAGACATAACGTCCACTATATCTGTTTCCAGAAGAGGTAGCACGTTCATAGCCTCCGGATCACCGAACCTGGCATTGAACTCGATCACCTTTGGACCGTTCTTTGTGACCATGAACTGGCCATATAGTACACCTTTATACTTCACACCGGTCTCTGCGTAGAGCGCTTTTGCCGTGTGCTGCATGATACTTTTTGCCTGCTGTACATCTTCTGCACGCAAAAACGGCAGGATCTCTCCTGCATCAGTATAAGCACCCATTCCGCCTGTATTGGGACCCAGGTCATTCTCAAAAGCTCTCTTATGGTCCTGCACTGTAGGAGAGAAGGCCAGGTGTTCTCCATCCACGAAAGCCTGTAATGTGAATTCCTCACCTACAAGGTTCTCCTCTACCACCACACTTCCTGATCCCAGAAGCTGGGCAGCATATTCCTGGGCATCTTTGACAGAGGGGAGCTGATCACCCATGACCTTTACACCCTTGCCGCCGGTAAGGCCTGCGGGCTTTATGGCAACATTGCCCAGCTTTGCAATGAAATCGAACATCGGCGCTTTTTCAGTAAAGACCTCGAACACAGGACAACCCTCTACCCCATGCTTTCTCATAAAGTTACGGGCCCATGCTTTATCGAACTCGATCTGGGCAACCGCCTTCCTGGGACCAACTACCCCAACGCCTATATCTTCCAGAGCATCTGCAAGCCCGGCTGCAAGAGGAGCTTCAGGGCCGATGAAAGCAAGATCAATGTTATTGGCTGTTGCATAATCAACAATCTTCTTTACATCGGTTTCCTTTTCCAGGAGGAAATCCTGACAAAGCCGGGAAATGCCTGGATTCTTCTTCGCCATCACAGCGAAAATGATAGGATCTTTTCTGCTCTGAGCAATAGCTGCTGCAATTGCATGTTCCCTTCCTCCGCCGCCGACAACTAGAACGTTCATTTATAAAACCTCATCAATTAAAAACTCTTTTGAATATTGAAGTGAAATTATCCAATCGTTACCTGATCGTCACATTGAACACAGTTGGTACCTACTCAGCAATATATCCCATGGACCATATTAAAGATAGATGACAATAAATACTACGGACTCTTTCTCATATTCAGATAAATAATTTACTTATTATTTCTGCCTTGTTCTATCCCTCATTGGATGAGATCACTGGCAGTCACAAGAGGAATAAGCTTCACGCCCAGTGCAGCAAGGCTCTGCTGAGCACCTTCCTCCCGATCCACCACAGTGATAACAACGCCCACAAAGCCTCCGGTCCCGCGAATAGCTGCAATGGCATCCTTTACCGACCCACCACTGGTGGTTACATCTTCTATAAGGATAACACGTGATCCTTCCTTTAGATCACCTATAAAACGACCACCTGTCCCATATCCCTTTTCTTCCTTACGGACGATCAAAAGAGGAAGCTCTGACTTAAGAGAAACTGCTGTTGCAAGAGGGACGCCGCCTAAAGCTACGCCACCTACCAGATCGATCTTCTCTTCATGTATCAGGGAAGCTGCCTGTTCTGCTATCACCGTGAGAGTAGCAGGGTCTGTACTGGCTTTTTTAATATCTACGTAGTATTTGCTTTTCTTGCCGGAAGCAAGTGTAAAATCGCCAAATTTCACAGCCCCGCATTTCTTGAGGGCGGATATGAGGAGAGATTTTTGGTCATTTTCTGTATTCATCCAGATCACCACGATATGCCAATGAATGGAAAAGATTACCAGGGCTCTTTCTTTACCCCTATGATGTAACCTATGATATTTGTTGTGAGATGGAGCAACGGAGTTATGATCAACACAACGATCATAATATTCCAGGTAAAATTCATTGTGAACCATCCTGAAGAGGACAAGTATGTGAATACCCACGCACCCAGTACAAAATCAAGCTGGTCTACAAGTGGCAACGAAGCACCTCT
>NZ_MVQX01000084.1 GCF_002067275.1 Methanomethylovorans sp. PtaU1.Bin093
TAATAGTTTGCTCCTTAGTTTACGTCATGTTGGCGCATGACAATGTAAAAATTACAGGGATAATATATAAGAGTTACTATTGAATTGATGGGAGAGGGGAATTATTGGTCTAGTTGAAGTAAAAGTGAGTAAAAGTGCAGTAGAACAAGTTACCCTGAAAATTCCGTGAAAGAATAATACACACGCTAAATGCTATCCCTTGGATTAAACCCCGCTTGCTGCATAATACTTCCCCATTCAGGGTGCTTTTTGAGCGTGGGCAGATTAACGGTTGAGAGGTGCTCAAGAACATTGGATTTTTTAGAGCATAACAAACTTTCTAACTCATGCACTTCTTCCGGAAGTGGTCCTCTAGCGCGGTAGAAATCAATATGGAAATCATCAGGCATGGATTTACTGGGGATTGGCACGCGCGCTACGACAGTCGCACTATCTTTGATCTCATAATGATGTTCGTGCTCGCCCCGCCTAGGTATCCCACGATGAACGAAAGGATCTTGCATAGTATCAACCCATACAGGGCCGTTCCCAAAGACAATGTTCATTATGAACGGACCAACAACATGTTCTGGCTCCACTAGCGATTCATTGATGAGATTCATGTCCTGAATTGTAGTTTCGTTTTTCTCAATCTGTAAGGTCAGACGTAAGTGCTTACCACTTATTAAGTACGATTTATCATCCTGCATCATTCAACCTCCTTATAAATACGGTTGGAGAAATTGCCTAATCACACGGGAGCAGACCGGGCAGAAAGGTGGTGTATTGCTACGCATCCTGCATTCCTTAACTGGGCGATACAACCCCTTCTCATATGTCCCGCATCCTTCAAAAGCCCCGACATCTGTATTGTCGTTCCACCCGGAGGGGGTAGCAGTCGTAGGAAGTGGCGTGTTTGCGTCTACCAGGTCTGCCCATTTCAGTGTTGCACGATCAGCGTTCACCGAGCAGTTTGGACCGCTCCATGAACTTCCTGTGAAGGTCTTACCTGGGCGTTGGTACTCATCATTGAGGCCAAACATCCCATGGCCAAACTCATGAACGATAGTGCTCCAGTCCTCGCCGAGAGTCACCACCTGACGGCCTCCGCCACCACACCCTCCAGGGCCATTCTCATTCAGAACGATGAGAACGAAATCGTAGTTGGGGCAAAAACGTTTGAGAACCTTGAGCAATGCAGCATTCGTCGTGCTCTTTGGTTCGAGCCAGCAATGAGCCCACGACCCCGAGTACAAGTAGCCCAAGCGGGTCCATCTGAACGTTTCAGAAGCAATATTGTCATCATTAGGGTCGTTCGGTGTGCCGTGCTCGTCGTAACGTTTCTGAGAAACGCCTGAATGTATTGAAACAAGGTCGATGCGTATGACATTGAAAGCTGAACGGCACTCTTTCATGATATCACGATCGAACACCCCTCCTATAAGTTCATCTTGCACCCAGGACTTGTACTTGTCGAGGTATGCCTCGTCAAAACCATCACCTACAACAGCGAGAGTGAGTTTTGGGCTCGAATTTTTATTGTCGATTAGTGTTTCGCAACTGTCGTGCATCAAAGTGCCGTGGTCCACCCAGACCCACTTGGAACCATTCCAATAACGCTCGAACATCCGCTCATTTGCGGTTCCTACGAACACCTTAGTGTTAAGCATTCCTACTCCAGGTGACGTTGATGTTCTGGTTCCCGGTGGTTTTCCGTGGTCTACCCAGACCCATCTGGAACCATTCCAATAACGTTCGAATAGATTGCCATTCTTGCCGGTAACAAACAACTTGCTGTTGAGCATCGCCGCTCCAGGAGTCCCAATAGCTATTGTTCCAGGTGGTTTACCATGATCGACCCAGACCCACTTGGAACCCTTCCAATAACGCTCAAAGAGTTTACCATTCCTAGTGGTTAGAAAGAGCTTACGATCCATCATCGCTGCTCCAGGTGCACTTGTAGCCTTTGTGTTAGTTGGCGTTCCATGACTCTGCCACACCCATCGTCCTAAATCCTTCCGCCAGTGACGCTCCCAAAGTTTCCCCTGGACAGTGACCACAAATAGCTTCTCATTCATCATAGCTGCACCGGGCGTAAATTTGATGGCTTCGTTTCCAGGTCGTCCATGACCCTCCCAGACCCAGCGCCCCAAATCGGAACGCCAATGGCGTTCCCAAAGACTGCCATCTTCAGTGACCACAAAGAATTTTTCATCCATCATAGCTGCACTAGGAGCACTCACTATCCTTTGATTATTTGGTCGTCCGTGACCTTCCCAAACCCAGCGTCCCAAGTCGGAACGCCAATGACGTTCCCAGAGGCTGCCGTCCTCCACGACGACGAATAGTTTCTCGTTCATCATAGAGGCACCGGGAGAGCTAGATATCTTTATACCTTCGGGGCGCCCATGATTGATCCATAGCCATTCTGTCCCATCCCACCAGCGTTCATATAAATCGAACCACGGTCCTTTTGTTCGGGTGATAAAGAGCTTTTGCCCCATCATCGCACACCCTGGCTCACTCGGCATAAAGCGTCATCCTCCCATCAGCGTTACCTAATATAGATTTCCGATACTTCGAACTCCAAGATCTGTTTATTACCTTTATGTTCCCAAAGCGTTGACAAAATATTTGTCATTAGTATACTCCACATCTAAAAATTGATGCGTATTGGATTCCAAAATCCACATCATGTACCTGAAATTCTATCTGTTAATGGCGTTTCCTTATCCTTGATAAAATCTTTAAACTTTGGAATAACAGTATCAGAGAGACTATCTGAACTATAGCCTACTGCTAAAAGCGGAATTGTACTAAGATCATCTCCGTTAGTACCAAGAACTAATAATAATAGTATGAACAGAAGGTCAAGCGCCACTATACCTACCATTATGGCTCCGTGTTTGATATTAACCCATGCTAACCAATCAGAAGCAGATTTAAAATTAAACCTTGTTGATGATTCTGGAGTTTTGAAGACACCCTCTATGAGGATATGGAGTAAAGCTCCAAAAATAAATACTAAATAAGACTTGAAAAAAATAGTGAAATTATCTAGTGCTATTTCATCTTTAAAAAGCCAGAAAAAAAGTGATAATCCAAGAGCTCCTGCAACAAATGTTCCAATTATCCATCCATAGCTCTTCCACCTTTCCCCCTTTGGATCAACCTTGAATATTAATCCCTTTGAAACATCTATCTTGCCTTCTATAGATTCGGGATACCTGTTAAAGTATTCGAGCAGGTCTTTTTTTTGTGTTTCTGAGAAAAATTCTTCTTGATATGCTTTGTAAAAATCAAGTGCATCACCAGATTTTAGATGACCAAGTTGTTCGTTCAAACAATTAGGAATAGTTATCATATTGCATTTATATACTGATTCTTCTATATATGGAAGGCATTTTTTTAATCTAGGTATTTGTTTCTTATCTTCTTCATTTTTTGAGTTTTCTATATATAGAGTGAAAATCTCATTGATTGAGTACCTGTATCTTTCTACTTCCCGGACGTTTTCAAACTTATTTGAAATACTGGGATTTTTTTCTAAAAGCTCAAGAGCTTCTCTCAAATTTTCTTCAATTTCTCCTAAGCATCTCTCACAATCATTCTGAAGCATTTCTGCTGTTTCAACATTATCTTCACTTGAACCTTCATGAAAATCAATCAACTTCGAGAATTTTTCATAAATATATTTAAAATTCGACCTTGTATCCTCCAGCAATGAAATAAATCGGTAGCGTTTATCTTCGGTGTTTTGATATCTTTGTGGATGTTCTTTTGTAGCTTCGGTTTTAGATGACTGAATCCCATTGGTAACTTTAGTTTTTGCTGGCGGATGCTCTTCTGGAGCATGCTCTTTTGTAGCTTCGGTTTTAGATGACTGAATCCCTTTGGTAACTTTAGTTTTTGTTGGCGGATGCTCTTCTGGAGCATGTTCTTTGGTAATTTTTGTACTCAATACTATCAACTCCCCTTATCGCTAAAGACTGCAGTTTCTCCTTAACATGCATTAATTTATGACAATAAATCGATTTTCAGAATTTTTGAAATATCGTTTTTTTATACTTTTTTTTATCTAATCGTGTATTCACATTATCTCCAGCTCCTCGGAAGTACATACCCTGCCAAATTTTGGAAAAACAAACTCTGTGGCAAATCTCTGGGCTTCTTCACTAACCGAAACAACGCAATCGCTCAGGACAATACTGTGATATCCTCTGTCGAAAGCTCCCCTCACCGTGCCTTCAACACAGAGGTTCGTAATTGCACCTCCAAAAAGCAGGGTATCACAGTGCAGGGATATGAGTATCCTGTCAAGGTCCGTGCCATGAAAACCGCTCATAGTGTGGTGCTTGGCGACTACAAGGTCCTCCGGACGAGGTGTGAACTCCTCGATAACCCTACCCTGGAATTCTCCTTCTTCATGGGTTATTTTCGTAAAATCCAGTCCCTTGATCGGTTTCCAGAAATCTATGTCCGGTAGGTTCGCATTCAGAGCATGGGAGATCTGGGGTCGAAGTTCCATTATAACGAAGATAATGGGTATTTTCTCTACCCGGAACCTTTCTATGGCTTTTACCGTGCTCTTCACTATCCCTTTTTCCCGGGCAAACTTCCAGGCTCCCCACTGCGCAGCAAGTCCATTCTCATGAAGAACAAAGTTCTGTGCATCCACTATGACAAATGCAGTGCTATCTCTCTTTATTTTTACCATTCCCACTCCCTCTATAAAATTTACTATGGTGCCAAGGTTTATCAATTTATAAAATTGCAACTCAAAAGGAGTTTTCATTACCCCCCACTACTTACCCCTTAAATTAATATCCCTTGTAGTTTTTTATTATTAAAAATTGATTACGATGTTAAGTTATAAAAAATTATCGGTGATACTGAATATATATTTTATCTATGAATACAGCACTATATTTCATTTGTTTGGTTGCTGAAACATATACTATTGAGGGATATAACAGTATATTGAGGCACTTTCTGGCAAGGTTTAGACGAAAGACAAAGTGCTATACGAAGAGTATTGAAATGCTGAAGTACTCTATCCTTCTTCTAATGAAATACAGAAATAAAGAACTAGTGATGTTCAATTAACAATACCAACTTTTATCTTAATAACCTATACAAAAAAATCAACAAGCAAGACTTAAATAGTTTGAAATAAAACAAGTTAAATTATAAGGAATAGGGATAAGGGGTAATTCGCTCAGATTTCTTCATGGTTTGGTTGAGAGTGGTAAATAGAAATCAAATTGAATAGATGGATCTATTTACGATTGGTTTTGTTCTTTGTGTTAACACCCCGTAGGTATTGGCCCGGCTGGTGTAGTCAATATCAAACCTTTTTGATTTTAAGGAGATTTTATTTAAGAATGGTCTGAAATTATTATTTTCTTTACTCGGTTCCTTAGATTTGAAGGGGAGTGGTATAAATGAGAACTAAACAAAGAATGACAATTTGTTTTGGAATAGTATTTGCTGTTTTGATTGGGGCAATAGGAATTGCTGTTGGTGCAGAAGCACCTCCAGAAGAATGGACCAGGACTTTTGGAGGCTACGCTGCTTATTCTGTTGACCAGACAACGGATGGTGGGTACATAGTCGCGTGTTCAGTCCCAGGCACCAGTGACTATGATGATGATGTCCAGCTGATAAAGACCGATTTTGAGGGCACGGAAAAATGGACCAGGACATTCGATGGGAATGATCTTGATGGGGTTTGGTCGGTTCAACAGACAGAAGATGGCGGATACATATTTGCAGGCCTTACTGAAACTGCAGGTGATTTGGATGCTTGGCTGGTCAAGGTCGATTCATCTGGGGATGAGATATGGAGCAAGACATTTGGTGGGACTGGTATGGATGAAGCCTATTCTGTCCAGGAAACAAATGCAGGGTACATCTTCGCGGGTTATACATATTTGGAAACTAATAAAAATGCATGGTTGGTTGAAGTTGATTCATCCGGAAATATGCTTTGGAGCCAGACATACGGTGGTAATGGTGAAGATATGGCTAGGTCTGTTTTGCAGGTAGCAGCTGATGGATTTGTATTTGGAGGTTACACAGACGTGGCAGGTGATCAAAATGCTTGGCTGGTCAAGGTCGATTCATCTGGGAATAAAATCTGGGACAGAACATTCGGAGGTACAGGAAGTGATATGGTGACTTCTGTTCAGCAGACAGCAGATGGCGGATACGTACTTACAGGTTCTACACAAGTTCCAGCCGAAAATGTTAATGATGATGTCTGGTTGGTCAAGACGGGTTCTGAAGGTTTTGCAGAATGGACTAAGACATTTGGCAGTGATGATTTTGATTTGGGTCTTTCTGTACAGCAGACAGCAGATGATGGATACATAATCGCAGGCATAGTAGGATTTGGATCAAGTAAGGATGATGCATGGCTAATCAAGACGGATTCTGCTGGATATGAGGAGTGGAACAAGACATTTGGCTTGGATGATCGCCATGATTGGGCCTTGTCAGTTCAGCAGACAGGAGACGGAGGATACATAATTGCAGGTGATATCTATTCTGGTGCCTGCCTGATCAAGATTGCAGGTACACCGGCAGAGGAGATTGAATACCTCATTAAATATGTATCTGATCTGGACAAGGACGATGCATATATAGCAGCTCTTGTTGGGAAACTGAATAATGCGCTTCACCATCTTGCAATGGGACATGAAGATATGGCCATCCAGAGACTGGAAGATATTATTGATTTTATTGATAACCAGTTATTGCCACAGGGTAGGTTGGATGATGAAGATGCAAGTTATCTAAAAGAAGGAATAACGGATATTATCGCTTTGATTCGAATTTCTGAAGGGTGACTTACCCTTCGTTAATCTTTTTTTAAGTGTCTGATTGCATGTTTTGATTGGGAGTGGGTATAGATGAGAACTAAACAAAGAATTACAATTTTTTTGGAATAGTATTTACTTTGCTGATTATGACAATAGGAATTGCTGTTGCTGCAGAACCGCCAGCAGTAAATTTTAGCAAGACCTTTGGAACTATTGTTTGATGAAGCATGGTCTGTCCAGCAGACAGATGATGGTGGATACATACTGGCAGGTTTCACAGACATGTTAGATGCAGGCTATAGTGATGCTTGGCTGATAAAAACAGACTCTGAAGGTACACTAGTAATCACTGCCAAGTGTCCGGTAGATATAGAAATTATAGATCCTGAAGGAAATAGAATCAGTAAATCTGAAAATGGAATTCCGGGAGCAACGTATACGGAAATCGACATAAATGGGCTTGGTGGTCCAGACGACATAGTATCGATCCCGGATCCAATAGAGGGAGACTACCAAATAAGAATAATTCCGGAAGACGACGCTGAAGATGATGATATCTATACGCTCGAGTTATCGATAGGTGGTAGCAAGGTGGTCATTTGTGAAGATACATCTATTGAAGATATACCTGATCAGCCTTATACCACTGAGGTAACAGATGAGGGGGCATCTTTCCCTCCAATAGCATCCATAAACGTTCCTTATAATGTTGTTGAGAAGGATCCTCCTATAACGTTCGATGCTTCTGGTTCCTCTGATCCTGATGGAACAATCATCAGTTATGAATGGGACTTCGGTGACGGAGACACTGAAACCGTAATCTCGCCAACTCATACATATACTGAAACTGGGGTGTATACAGTCAATCTCACTATTACAGATAACGATGGTGAATCTGTTACAAAAGATTATTAGTACATAGTCGTGTATGACCCGGACGGTGGCTTCGTGACCGTCGGTGGATGGATTATATCTCCACCAGGTGCATACACTCCTGACAATTCCGGTGACGAAGACTTAATTGGTAAGGCAACCTTTGGTGTTGTATCCAAGTACCTGAAAGGTGCTAAGGTACCCACTGGTAATACCGAGTTCCAGTTCAAAGTAGCTAATCTGAACTTCAAGTCGACCAGCTATGATTGGCTTGTTGTTGCAGACTCGAGAGCACAGTATAAGGGCACTGGAACCATCAACGGAGCAGGTAACTATGATTTCATGCTGAGTGCTATTGATGCTGAACTTACACCAAGTACCGATGTAGATATGTTCAGGATAAAAATCTGGGACAAAGCCAGTGGTTCAATTGTCTATGACAATCAGATGGTTGCTCCGGAAGATGCAGACCCAACAACTGAAATTGGTGGTGGATCAATAATTATCCACATGACGAAATAAGGCAGTAGAAAATGTTAATAGGGAGATTATCCTGTCTCCCAACATGATTTTTAGCAATCTAATGAACAGCTTCTATTGAATGGTTCTGGTAGCTTCTTTGAACCATCTCAAGAATATCGGAATTCTACATAGCCCATATATTATTAGTTACCTATACTGTAAACTACTATATTTATTCAGAAGGTAGTGTCTGCTAGTATCAAACCATAGAGATTATTGATTCAATTAATAAGCATTAAATAAGACCATAGCATTTTTACTATAGGGCATGGTGCTATTTGTTGGCGCAAATAGCTTCATCATGATTACCTATTATCCAGATCTCGACAATCTGGATAGTTTGCTCCAATCGTGGACATGCCCCCTCAATCAGTAAAACTCAAAGGTTTTATAGATTGTTTGAGCGAAGTGAAAGTAATAAAAAGCATAGCACTGTGCGTATGGCTTCCCCCCTCAGCGTAGATCTAATGTTTTAACGCTAATTCTTCTTTTTACTTTCACTTCCGTTACCTTAAAAGACATGGAGGTTCGGGATAAAGGTAACAGCTGTAAGACAGGCTCCATGGAAGATGTGGATGGAGGTGGGGACCTCGACCCTGTCGTTCAGTTCGTTGATGAGGGCACTTTTGTTATCGGAGACTGCACAGCAACAATAACGCTGTTTACGTATGGAGGAGTTAAGGTCATTGGAACAGACACCGTCCGTATCGCCCCTGTCCACCAGACCTGCATTAACGATCAGTTGTTCTTGACAAGGAATGCTATCAGAGCCGGGCTAAGCCGTGTCTGTCTGGTCAACTTCTCGATAATATCCTTTTCAGGCATCTTATCCGCACGATACTGCTTCAGGCGATCGAACAGCTCCTGAGGGATCTCGTAATATTCGTTGATATCCTTACGGTGTCCCCAAACATCACCCTCGATCAGCTCTATACCTTGCATTTCCAGGTACATTTCCGCAGATCTGGACACTGTTCTTAGATAAGAACTTGGGATATGTATTACCTTGACCTTCGGACATCTTATTACAAGTGAGAAGATGTCCTGGTTTGATGGTCTGAATGCAAAGTGTACTATTCTTTCTTCCGGATCTAAAGTGCTGATCTCTTCTTTAGAACTGACTACTCTTATTTTCATGATTAGGACCCTGCCGAGTACAGTTATTATATATAAAAGGAATTATCGTTATGAACTTTGTATAACTTTCATGCTATATAAATAGTATTAGGCTGTGCAGCCCTCATAATGAGTACAATGCTCAGAATCGGTAGCAGCAAAGACATTAAATAGTACTTTGGAAATGTTTAAAGTGCCCATGGAGGCAAAAACGACCCATCGGGCAAACACAGAATACAAGCACAAATGCGTCCGCCCGTCAAAACACCCTGACGGGCTCACCTCTCTTCAAATCATATTCTAGTTTTCGTGTTTTGTGGTGGTCTTGTAGTCCCACTGCGGAAGATCATAGCGGTATTCAAAGACCTTCATATCCGGCTGCTAAACTGACGCTGAAATGCAGGCATTCATCAAACCGTAAAATAGAAAAAGAATGTACGATATCAACACAAAAGAGAGGGGTTACGATCGAATATGATGAATGGCTCAATGCCCTTTTAGATGTGTATAAGTTCCGTATTGCTGTTTTAAGAGATCATCTAAGCTCAATGTCCATGAGATCAGAAGCTGATGAATGCGAATACCATCGATTGGGATGGCAGCTGTCAGCACTTCAGGAAAGTTTTGAGTCACTTGAAGCACTTGGGGTTAAGGGAAGGCTAAGGGAAGAGAAAAAAGAAGATCAGTATAACATCCCATTGATGGGGTCAGATCCAACTGTAGTTGATAACATCAAATAGACTCAAGGTCCCTGCATCCCACAAGCTAAAAAATAACGTCTGATGAATTAACAGGCCAGCCAGATAATTCTTTCTTACCACTTCAGCTGGCCGATCATGCTGCTAACACAGACTTATCACAGATTTTCTTTTCTGTTTGTCCTGAGAATAAAAGCAGAAAATCGTAGGACTATTTGATGTTCTTCAGTGGGCCTGACCGGATTTGAACCGGTGACCGCCCGGTTATGAGCCGGGCGCTCTAACCTGACTAAGCTACAGGCCCGCCACGAAAAAAAAGATTTTAGGACGCCGCCAACAGGGCTCGAACCTGTGACATTCTGGTTAACAGCCAGACACTCTACCAACTGAGTTATGGCGGCTTATATCAGCGCCCTACGCGCGGAACTTCTTAATGCACTTATTGTTTTTAAACTTTGTGTTCGCAGTGCGTTATTCCTCATTAAGATGATACTAAACCATGTTTTGATCGAAAGTATTGTATACATTATAGTAGAAGTTTTGGTTTTATCAATATAAAAACATCATCCATTGTAATCCATATTGATTACTGCATCTCTTCTGACCTGTTTGACCATTCATCCTGCGTCGCACCAACTACCGGAATTGGCTCCCCGCACCGGGGGCATGTTCCCTCAGGAGTGATATCGTACCCGACCATAGTGAACATCCTTCTCCTGATCAACAGCTTCCTGCATGCCGGACAGTAAGTGTTCTCATGGTCATGGCCTGGCATATTGCCTGTATATACGAACTTCATGCCCTCCTCTGTAGCTATCCGGTGTGCCTCTTCCAGTTTATGGATCGGAGTGGCGATGATGTCCGACATGTGATATTGCGGATGGAAACGCGTGAAGTGTACAGGAGTATCAGCTCCAAGGTTCTCATATACCCACCTTATCAGGTTCAGGATCTCTTCGGCAGAATCATTATGATCAGGGATCACAAGGTTAACAACCTCCACATGCATTCCAAGTTCACGGGCAAGTTTTGCTGATTCCAGCACAGGTCCAAGTTTTGCACTGGCGACCTTTTTGTAAAAATCCTCTGTAAAAGCCTTGATATCCACCCTGAAAGCATCCAGATATGGAGAAATGTGCTCCAGTGCTTCTTTAGTGATATACCCGTTCGTAATATATGCAGTTGCAAGCCCCGCTCCTTTTGCAAGCTTTGCGCAGTTGTACGTATACTCATACCAAATAGTAGGCTCATTATATGTCCATGCAATGGTCCTTGAACCTGCAGCAAGTGCTCTCTGCACAGCCTCTTCCGGTGTGATCTCCACAGTATAGGCTTCATCGATCCCTATCTGGGATATGGTCCAGTTCTGACAATGTTCACATCTGAAATTACATCCGATGGTACCCAGTGAATATGCAAGTGTGCCCGGATAGAAATGGAACAACGGTTTTTTTTCGATGGGATCGACCGCCTCACTGGAAACAGTGTTGTATATCAAAGTGTAAAAAGTACCATTCCTGTTCTCGCGTACCCGGCAAAATCCCCTTTTTCCATCAGCTACTATACACCGGTGACTGCAAACCCTGCAACGGACCTTGTTCCCGTCCAGCTTATCGTAAAGCATGGCTTCCCTGATCATAAGTATCCCCCAGGATAACATCGTGCTCTAAAGACTTAAGCCTTATCAGATGAATGAAAAAGGACAGGTCAAAGTACATTGAGGCTTACATTGAATTCATGTACATTCGCCTTAAGCCGTATATCAGCACCCGTATTCCCTGAAATATACAGAACTGTAGCTGTAGAATTGGAGCTTATGCTGTATTTTCCAGCATCAAGATGTGAAGCCTGCATAAGCCTGCTCAGATGATCCTGCCATGCCATTGAGTTCTCAGTTTCCACGACCAATGTCATTTCATCCACCGGTACACTTCCATCAGAAACCGATGCAGAACCCATATATGTGAAATACACTTCTTCCACATTATTACTGCTTATGGTCCTTTGCACCCCTGCAAGTTTTACTGCATCCAGGGTCACATCGATAGTATCGTTCACAGTGCTTCTCACACTGATGTGCGGGACCATTTTCATCACAGAACGATCGTTCTGGCCAATTGCCAATCCTCCACATTCATAAGAGAACCTTTGGTTCGGGTAATGATCGTTATTGGACACAAAATCCACACTTCCTATATTCTTCAACCGGTCACCGCTTTCCTGGGTCACCTCGCCTCGTCTGGTAGTAAGATACATATTAACTGCCCGGGTATTGAGTAGCAAGGTGGAACTTGAAGAAAATGAGTTGAAGAATGGTACTTCGCCACCACCCATTGTAACAGGCATGCCTGCCGAAAAAGACCCGTTCCCAGTAGCAGAGGCTGTAAGCATCAGATCGACCCCGGCCTTAAGCTGCGACATATCTTTGATAGTATTGCGCATGTGTAACTGCTCAGCTTCTTCTGTCCACTGAGGCACATATCGCACATTTATGGAAGTGATCACAGCGATCACCAAAGCCAGCAGGAGAATGGCGGATACAACTGTAGATACAGCTTCTTCTGATCTTCTGGTATCTGTCCTTCGTATCATTCTCACCATCTCAAGCCTGCCTCGTAGCATTGTAATATTCCATTATCTCTTCATCCGACAGAGCTTTTTTGTAAAGGGTAAGTTCATCGAGCCTGCCCCTGTAATAGAAATTAGAGGTGCCGGAATTCTGTCTTCCTATCCATAGATCATTGGTATTGGGTCTTAACTTCACACCATTTGTTGGCGCACTTTCAATGAACTGACCGTTCTTATAGAACCGTACCTCATCATTATCGAAAGTGATCCCTATCATGTACCACAAATTGTTGGCCAGGCTCATTTTAGATGTCTGTACATAATCGACATTACTATCGTTCCACTCAAAGATCACTTCCCTCTTGCTCACGAACACATCAAAATCGTCTTTCTCATTTTTTCCTTTTCCGACTATCGCGTTCGTGCCGGTCACAGATCTGCCATTCATCCAGAACAGAATGGTCATTTCATCGGAAAAGTTAAGGGACGGATCATGTAGGACCGCTACATAATTATTGTTCCCGTTGAACACCAGTGAATTATTTATGATACCACTGCCCCAGGTAGCACCATAGATAGTTCCATGATTATACCCTCTGGTATCATGCAATATGCTGCCAGTACCTTCATCGCAGTTCCAGATCGAGACCGGGTATATCCGTGATACAGGCGTGGTATGATCACTGCTGCTTCCCATTATGTTCCCAAGTACCATGCCACTTTTTAATATCGTGCTGGAAGGCACATGCACCATTACCACATATATCTGATCAGTGTTCATAATGTCCTTTCCCCAAAGAGCTGAAGCTTCCAGGCCGATAGCGTCACCAAGCTCCCACGAAGGTTTCGTGTACAGGGATGTAAGTTGCTGCGGGCTTATTTCGTAGCGGTTAGTATTGATGTCCACAAAGATCCTTATATCGTCAGTTTGAACCCTTTCTCCTCCTACATGCCTCAACCATATGGTATCAGTGTTACTATCCACCCAGCCATCTGCATCAAGTGATGGCTTTTCCGTGGAACCTTGCGGAGAAAGCAGAAAAACGGCTATGACCGAAAATGCGATCACAGCTATACCCGTCAGCAGGATCTCCCCTATTATTTCGGATACAGCCTCATTGTTTTCTATCAGGTTCTTTTTTTCTGGATACATATATGGCTCCTTAAAAGAATGTCATGAATACCAGATATGCCGTAAGCATCATGACCATCGAATATTTGAATCCGGCACTTACCTCTCCTCTTTCCATTTTACCTGCAACAAGACCGGAGCAAAGTCCCTGGATCATGGCTGCATGGAACAGAAGCACATTGTACTCTTCAAGATCCACTAGTTGAATAAGAGGCATGCCTATGTTTGCATTTGCACTTGCAACCGGCATGGATGGAAGGAAATAAGCTGCAAGGATGTATACGATGAACAGGAAGACCCCAAAGGCAACATAAATGATGAAAACATACACGAACATTTCTGATTTTCGTTCTTTCTTCAACTGCTTTTGCACTTCAGCATCTGTTGCAGCGATAGTAAGCACGTTCATAATGTTGCTGGTTGTTTCCGTAGCTTTGATGATGATATATACGATCTTAGTTGTCATTTCAGTCCTGATGCGGTATTCGAATTTCTTAAGCGCTTCAGACAGAGTGGCGCCCCAGCACAGTTCATTATGCATTCTTCGCACTTCGGTATGCAGTATCCCTATCTTCAAATGTGTTGCAAAACCAATTGCATCGGTCAAAAGCATACCGGATTCGTTCATACCCGCAAGATTCTTCAAAAAATCAGGTATTTGTTCATCTATTTTTGTTATCCTCATATGCCATAGTTCATAGAAGAGCACATATGGGAGTATAACTATGAGCATGGCGCTGAATATTTGCCCGTCGACGGATGCAAGAGCTTCTATATTGAAGTCCGAAATGGACGTTAGGTTAATAAGATCGATATGTCTGTCAATGTTATTGTGCAAATAAACTATACTTAAGGGTACGCTGATCAGTAAAGTGTGTTTGGGATTTGCCTGCATCCATTTTATTGGATGAAACACACGAGAAGTGACTTTATTGATCTTTTCGTAATACCTGATATGTGTTATTTTTTTCTTTTCATCTTCAGTACCTTCTCTGAGAGGGACATCCTCAAATTCCTTAAGATACCTGTCTAGCTTATAGATCTCCGTTCTTTTACTTCCATGTCCTGTCAGAGAGTTCAAAAGAAGCAGGTATGTAACAGTGCTTACCGGAATTATCAAATAAACTATTATGTACAGTATTTTTGTGCTGCTGGGATTTATAAGCCCAAGGACCACCAGTATAGTCATGAGAAAAAGAGGACCTGCTACAAAAGTAGAGATGTATACCTCTGCCATAACACCCAGTGTTTCAAAGAACATGCGTTGTTGTTTCATGGCATTGTCGTGGAAGTACTTACTTTTCGAACCAAGATAGGCAGAAATATTCCCCCCGCTCGACAGAACAGAAGAAAGACCTTCCAGGAAGTCCCTCAACTCGCCTGAAGGCGACCTGTGAGTAGCATTGCTTAATGCTGTCAACAGATCGGTTCCGAAATATTCTATGTCGTTCACTATTTTAGTGAACTCGGAAGCTGCAGCTCCGTATATGTCTTTCTGTTCACTTAACGATCTGAACATATCCAATACGGTAATAGCTCCTCCATGACTGAGCGCATAGAGAAAAGCAACAGTATGGGATAGTGATTGGTCAATCACACCGATCCTTATCCCGGCTTTGACACCTGGGATCAGCAGGCATGTTGTGAACGTGATATATCCTATGATCACAAAACTGAACACTGTTTCTATCATTGTCCAGTAGAAAGGGGGCATAATTTCGTATATGAGCGGATCTGACGTCAACAAAAGGGCAAAAACGAGAAGCACAGTCCCCTCAGACACTGTATATATGAAGGCTGCTGCCAGTATACCAAAAAAGAGGGCATATATATAGGCGCGTACGATGTACTCATCCGTAAGGACTTTCATACTAGCCCGCTGCAATTGTAACCGAAGCTGGGTGTAGCGATCATTATTCCGGGATATGAGTGGTCTGAAGAGGTCACACGTTGCTTGCAGAATATTGTGCATCTATACCCCGTCTCAAATGTTCTGGGAGATCATATCCTGAAGAGTATCGCTCTTTATAGCATCCAATACCATTGCAGGATTTGCCGAATAGGCTTGCACGACCAGGGAAACGCTGACATAATCGCGCAGTTGCTTTCTGCTCATGTACTCAAGGATAAGTTTTCGATTGGCCATCTCTTGCTCCAGTTTCTCCTGATTCCAGCCACGCGCCTGCATTACCATTTTCAGAGCATGTGACTCACCTGAACGACGAAATGTATCTGCCAAAGGGTCCCACTTATATAGTTCGTTCACAAGCAATTCCCCTGTTACGGAATCCATATCTGTGAGCTCAACAACGCTCTCTGTTCTTCTGACCTTCTCATTGTCCACGAAAGTTAACAGCTGAATGGTCATAATATCCAGGGAATGTAGCATCACACGTGGTACATTAAGGGGCTCACTGTTGAGCCTGCTGACAACTGCCTGCACATCACCGGCGTGGATGGTGGAATATGTCGCATGACCTGTGGATATGGCCTGGAACAGAGTGAGAGCTTCTTCTCCACGTACTTCTCCTACAAGTATATATTCAGGTCTTTGCCTGAGTGCAGACCTGAGCAGGTCATACATGGAGATCTCGCCTCTGTCTGAAAAGGATATAGCTTCCCTGGTCACTCCTGCTATCCAGTTGTCATGGTGCAGCATCAGTTCCCTGGTGTCTTCTATAGAGACAACTTTTGATAAAGGTGGAATAAAAAGGGAAACGGCATTGAGCATGGAGGTCTTGCCAGATGCCGTTCCACCTGCAAACAATGCACTGTTCCCGTTTTCCATTGCCAGCCAGAAATAAGCCATCATTTCCACAGTGCATGTGTTGTAGTTGATAAGATCTATGGGGGTGATAGGGTCTCCGCGGAACTTCCTTATCGTAAAGGAACTTCCTCTGGTAGTGATCTCTTTTCCGAGGGTTGCCTGAAGGCGGGAGCCATCGGGAAGTGTTGCATCGACCAGTGGCTCTCCGATGGATATATGCTTACCACTTTTCTGGCAAAGCCTAATGACCATGGAGTTAAGTTCCCGCTCCTCATAAACTATATTCGTCATTATATTGCGATACTTCGCATGATAGAGAAATACAGGTATATTTGGCCCGTCACAGGAAATATCCTCGATGAACGGGTCCATGAGTAGGGAATTGATCCTGCCTTCTCCCATGAAGTTACGCTCGAGATAGTACATGATGCGATGCATGGAAGGGATATCAAGGTCTGCATGATACCTTTTAAAAAGCTGTAGCACATGATCGGTCAGCACTTCCAGCTTCTTTTCTCTCTTTACCATCTTTCCCAGAGTAAGCAGGTCCTTGAGGTCATCGTAGAGTATCTCAAGCAACTCTTTCTCATAGGTCGTTAATGCAGGCTCAACGACATGAAAATAGTTCAAATCTTTTTTTTTGAGAATGGATATGAATGAGTAGGGTTCGTTGACCCAGTATCTTTCGATTTCCGTATATCCGTCAGGAACAGAATATTCAATAAGCGGGCCATGCATCAGTGGATCGTATGGTGGAAAGGAGCGATGTGATCTTTTCCAGAATCTCAGTTCAATGCCTGTAATAGCCGAATAAAGGGGATCCTTTGATCTTTTGGGGTTATTTCTCTGGACGACTTTGGCTATCATTGTTTCATCCGGTAGATCCTTAACTGAGGCATGAAGCCCACCTATCTCATCATCATTATGATAAGAAGAGGTGTTCAGATATAAAAGGTTTTTGTCACAAAGGGCATTTATCTACATATTATTTCAGCCAAAGATTGGCCAAGGGCGGTACAGATGAATGAGGTCTGCAAAATAGGATAACACGGTTTAAGTAGCATGCTTTACTTGTATAGTACCAATGCTTGCAAATCTTGGATTAGGTGATATACCTGGTAATGTGGTACTGTTTGTCGAGGAAGATATAGGTGATGTAAAGAGCATTTTTGTGCAAATGGTAGCTCAGGAACTGCTTAAAGACATGAGAATGATAGTATATCTGTCCACTGCACGTTCCGGTGAAGAGGTTAGAAGCAAGCTCTCACTTTCAGCATCCTACGATGAAAATAGCAATTTTATAGTGTTAGGAGGCTTTAATGACCTGCATTCTCTGCTGGATATATGCCGGAAAGATGGAAAGGTGTGTGCCGATGTGCATATGATGCCTGATGCGGCACTCAGGAATATCCGGGATGCAGATGTCTGTATAATTGATACTTTTTCATATCTTTTCATGGATGAAGATACAAGCACTATCAAAGAGACATTGAACTCTTTTGTGAGCATGAGCAGGGAAAACAAAACGACTTTTCTGCTGCTCTCGGATATGGGGATCCTTACCGATCGCGCAGAGAGGACCATCAGGGCCATGGCAGATGGCATAATCCAGTTCAGAACAGAGTATGTGGGCAGCAAGATCAACAGATATATAAATATTCCTAAAATGTCGGGTAATTCTCCTCTTAACAGGATGGTACCTTTCAATGTCACCGGAAGGAGTATCAATATCGATACCAGAGAAAGAGTGGGATGAACTCTTTCTTCCTGCCATACAGGATGTACAGGAAGTGCATCTTTTCTTTAAGGACATAGCTGAAAAATACCTCCTCGAAAGAAGTGAGGGACTTTTTCCCGGCCAGCGGAAGAGTGTACAGGCCCAGGATCTTTCCCATACAGCAACATATCGATACTAACGGAGCAGGAACCTTGGGAACAAAGGGGATTGCAACTATGCTCCGGCAATTCCTGATAATGCTGATATATTGAAAATTTTTATCTACACTTCTTTCGATCAAAGGGTATATCCCAGAGGTTGGCGTTGATGGCGGTGTCTATTTGTTCTTACATCCTGTTTTTTTTATCCGGAGCTATTGCAGATCCCTCCATTGATCTGTAATGCTCATGTTGTAAAAGGCAGAAGGAACATATAACTATTACATCATTAGTCTATATATTAAACTGTAATATATATCTTGTATTCAAAATATATAGCTAGTTTGTTAAGTCTTTTATTATTATCTTACTTGATATAGTTGTTAAGAAATAAACTAATTCACGTGATGACCTCAGATATATAGATACATAGAGGATAAGTAGGGCTATAGTCTCTATACTGATTAGGTTTAACTGTCTTAGTGCGATCAGAAAAGTATGGTTCACAGCGATAAGAAGATCAAAGTGCTTTTTGTATGCGTCCACAATAGTGCCAGAAGCCAGATGGCAGAAGAGTATTTAAAAAGGATCGGTGGTACACGATTTGAAGTAGAGAGCGCCGGACTTGAACCCACCAGTGTGAACCCGCTGGTCATAGCTGCTATGGCAGAGGATGGTTTCGATCTCAGCACAAAGAAGACCCAGGCGGTCTGGAACCTTTTCAGGGAAGGGAAATTTTACAATTATGTGATCACCGTGTGCGACAGGACCCACGAAAAAGAATGCCCGATATTCCCAAAACCTTTCGTCCAGTTAAAATGGTCCTTCCCTGACCCTGAATCGTTCTCTGGCACTGACAGCGAGAAGATGGCACAAACAAGAGCCCTCAGAGATGCCATCAGGACCAGAATAGAACAATTCGTTGAAGAGATCACAAACTCCTCAAAGACAGGTACCTGATCCACTAAGTCATTGATCAGTATGTTCAAAATATCGTGGCCCATCTTCAGATGGTTAAGGTTGGACAGTGAAATTGACCGGCATGTGTTTTTAGGCTATATCTGCAGCTGAGAAATTCGCCGGTAATAAGTATGGTGTTATCATTAAGTATTAGGGTCCTCTGAGATTTCCTCTCTATTACAGTAATAATCATCCTTTTTTAGATTATCATAGGTTTATAATCTACTCCCTAACAAAAGTACAGCCTATTTGATTTTTAAATCAAAATTAAAGCAAAATAAAATCGTAAAATTTATTGAGGAGGACTTATTATCCTCCTCTGTGATATATTATGCAACCTCCGCTTATACCACTAAACGAAGATCACAAATGGAAATTGCTGTCTG
>NZ_MVQX01000085.1 GCF_002067275.1 Methanomethylovorans sp. PtaU1.Bin093
AATGGGGGCGTTCCTTACCATAATAGGATTCTCTCAGGTTGAAGCACAAACAGGCTCCCTGCTTTCATTGATAGAGCCTGTGAGTGGTGTCCTGTTTGATGTTGCATTGCTGGGGGTCCAGCTCGGAACTAACGTATTCATAGGCTGTGTTCTGGTACTGATCTCTGCATTCATGGTGAGTATAAGGGACCCTGTAAGGAAAGAAAATTAACTGGCGTTTCCAGTGAAACAACCTGGAACAATGGTATTTCAATCGTATTTTTCATCCAGCCCATAAATTGAAATACTTGGATTTATAAATAGATTAAAATATAATATTGGAGTATGAGTATGTCAGAAAATGGAAACATAGTTTCAGTAATAGGACCTCTTCGTAAACCTAAACTAATGGGCTTTGCCAACGATAGCTTTACTCTCATCGTCACACAGGACCAGAGCATTTTTGCCAAATTAACATCGGAGATCATGAAAAAGGTAGCAGAGGATGCAAGGCAGCAAGCCGAACAGGAAGGAAAGGGTTTTTTCGGGCAATGGGGCAGCCAGATAGCAGGCGGAATGAACTATACTCAAAGGTATCTGAGCATGGCACCTGAAGAGATAATGAAAGAAAACCCTGCAAATTTCTCTATTCCAAATTCCAGCATCGATTCCGTAAAGGTCAGGTACAGGGAAACAGGTGATGAGGACACTACCAGCAGATCAGAATGGACAGTAACTATAGAGGCACATTCACAGAAATTGAATTTCAAGTACGGTAATGATCCAAAAAATGAATTGAAAAGAGCGTATGGTGAACTTGTTAGATAATGGAGCATCAAAGGGTGCTCTTCTTTTAGGAGTAACGACCAATTTCATTACATTCATTTAAGTTCACATCTGAACTCCTTGCCTGATCTGTTTATCAGATAATATGCTCCTGCCAGAGCGATCACCAGCAAGCCCATCCCTACCAGGAACAGTGGAGGGGTGGTTTTCAGATCGATTATCATTACTTTTCTTACGATTGCAGTGATACCTACAAGTATGATCACATCGACGTTCAATGTGGATTCATTGATGATCATCTTAATGGTTTCCAGCAACTCAATGCCTATAAGGACAAGAAAGAAAAGACCGAATATATCTAATACTTTTTCTACGTTGAGGAATACTACCGGGGGCTTGATCAGGTCGCTAAGTATTATCCATCCTATTTCCAGAGTGGAGCTGAGAATGACCACTACCATCATCAAAATAATTGCTTTGATGATCAATTTCTGAAAACCACTGACATATTTCATCATGAAATATTCCCCTGGCAATTGTCTGGAACATTATATCTTAAAGTTCTGATGAAAATAAGCTTTACTTGATTAAAAAAGTGTTCATGGGAGACTTAAAAAGACATCATGATCCTGTATTGAATGACAAGCAAGATCATAGCGACTTAAATAGTGCTCTTGTGTGGAGATCTGTTGATCCAGCTAAAAACCATCATAGCCAATATTGAACATATCACAGCGAACACCATTGTTTCCCTGAAACCAAAGTATTGCATGATCAATCCCCCGATCATCGATCCCGCGATGTCCGCTGCAGATGTGGTGGAATTCAAAATACCTGCAGAACTTGCTTTTTCAATGCTCCTCTCCACAACCAGCTGATTTGCACCTACGTACAAGAAAGACCATCCAAAAGCTATCAGTATCATTCCAGGAACAATGGAATAGAAATCCTGTGCCAGAGAATAACTTACAAAAGACAGCCCGGAAGTGATAATACCCCATTTGATGAGCCATTCGTTCCTGAACTTATCCAGCCTGCGCATGATTAGGAATTGAATGGAGGGGTTGATGGCATATATGATACCTATCCAGAAATTAGAAGCACCAAGGAAAGCCATGTACAGAGGCAAAATGATCCAAACAGCAACTGCACCCATATGTCTCAGGAACATAGACAGGTAGACATCAAGGTTCTTTCTGAAAACAGCCAATGAAAAATAACTCACGGAAATAGAAGGCTTCTGTACATCCGTAAGCCCAAAAGCTGCAAGGAAGGCGATAGTGAAGAACAGGGAAGACAGGATGAAAAGGTGCTCTATGTTCCCTATGAACCCGGCAACCAGGTACCCAACCATCCAGCCAAGGGAACCAAAAGAGCTGAATTTACCAATACTTTCCTTTTCATAATAAACGCTAACTATAAGGGCTGCCGGATACACTCCGACACTGAAACCCACCATTGCACGGATCACAGCAAGTGAGGCGGCATTATACGCGAATATCTGCATGAAGAAAGACACTGCAGAAACTGCAAGACCTGCGAGGATTATAGGACGCAGACGGTTGATATCGGCGGCTTTTCCAAATACGAACGACGAGAAAAAGGAAGCCGCTGCAAAAAAGGCACTGATGAGGCCAACTTCAAAATATGAAGCTCCGAGGGATCTTGCAAAAACTGGCATGAAGATGCCAGACATCATAAGGGATGAATTTGCCAGAAATTGGATCAGGTTTAATCTCATTGTTCATCGAATCCGGAATATATTTCCAGAATAATATCTAAACTATTTCTATTTATTGAAAGCTGATGACTTTAACATTATCCGGTAAATACTAAATGAGCCTGAACCCAAAGTGGTCTTTGAAATATCCTCTCATGCATGAAAATGAACACTATGATCGGGTCAAGTGGCATAAGACTTCATTCAAAGTACGGAGATGACAAATAAAACCATGAGAAGTATATCCTTCTATCGAACCGACATCGGAAAAATAGGAATTGTTGACAGCAATAATAGCATTACGAACGTATATTTTCATGGAGAGAGCTTTTCAGAGGATGCTATATTACATGAAACAGGACCATTGAAGGAGGCAAACAGACAATTGCAGAGTTATCTTGCCGGAAAACAAAAAGTGTTCAAGCTCCGCCTTGCTCCTGTTGGAACAGGATTCATGCTGCGCGTATGGGAAGCTTTGAGCTGCATTCCTTATGGCGAGAACAGAAGTTATGAGGAGATCGCACAGGAACTAGGTAATAAAAAAGCGTCAAGGGCTGTAGGGCTTGCAACCAGCCGCAATCCTATACCTATCTTTATTCCCTGTCATAGGGTTATAGGCAAAAATGGAAAACTTACAGGTTATAGGTCCGGGTTGCACATAAAGGAACATCTCCTTAAGCTTGAAAAGCAGAATTCGAGGCATTAGATGTGCAAGGCAGAATCAGGCACAGGTGTTATTGAGATTGCTATCAGAGAACTTACAGGTAAATGTTACAAATAACACTATAACATTGAACATCATAAATCAAATGACAATTAAATATAATAAGATCCAGCTGTTTTCCGGTTAAGAACAAATGGTCGATGAAGCATTCTGATAGGATATTGAGAAAAAAGAGGAGAAATACTAAAGCCTGTTCAACTGGCTTAAGGGCTATGACTCAAAATTCACCTTTGGAGCGATCTTTTCCTCTTCCGCAGTCTCTAACAATTCCTTCTTTTCAAAATTGAACATGCCTGCAATTATATTGTTCGGTATCTGCTGGATGGAAATATTGTATTTCATGACAGTATCATTGTAGAACTGCCTGCTGTAGGCGATCTTATCTTCGGTCTGGGAGAGTTCCTGCTGCAATTGTCTGAAATTCTCATTGGCCTTGAGTTCAGGATAAGCCTCTGCAACAGCAAATAAGGACTTCAATGCATTGGTGAGCATGTTAGAAGCCTGGGCGGCCTCACCGACCGTTGATGCCGACATCCAGGCAGACCTGGCTTTCGTGACCTCGTCAAACACAGATTTCTCATGCTTTGCGTAGCCTTTTACTGTTTCCACGATATTGGGTATCAGATCGAACCTGCGCTTAAGCTGGACATCTACCTGAGCCCATGCATTCTCCACCCTGTTACGTAAGGCTACAAGCTTGTTATAAACAGAAAAGACAAACACTGCAACAAGCAATGCTATAACAAGAACTATACCTATTATCCACAAAAATTCTATCATCTTTTTATCTCCTTTCTAAATTTATCTGGCACCGCCTCCGCCACCACCGAAACCGCCTCCGGAACCACCTACTCCGCGGCTTCCCCCTGAAGAGGACCTGGGAGCTGATCTCTGGTAAGCATGGCTGAAATCCGATGAATAACCTGTAACATAGACCCTGTTATGGAAATGGCTCGTCCGGAACTCTTCTTTGGGAACTATGACGGACATGTGCCTGAGTGCCTCTTCAGCCACACCCAGTGCCATGGCATACACCATATAATGGTCCCATAATTTCACAGAGCCGGGAGGATGCTCCTTCAGGTCCGAGAAGTCCGTTATGTATTTCTTGAAGTTCTTCCAGCGCTCTACGTAAAGCTTACCTTCGGGGGTCCATCTTCCCAGAACGGTCCGGTACCTGGCATTGAGGATAAGCACAACAGGTGAAATGAATGCAACGATTATAGGCATGAAGCCAAGTTTTTCAATTATCGGATAAGCAGACGAGTCTCCCAGCCAGGGGACAGCGAAAAGGCTAAGGAGTGACACAAGGAAAAGTATACCTGCAAAATAGTCCATTTTCGTGGCGCCTTTTTCGATGAACAGCTTTTCAAGATCTATATGAGCCTTCACCTTTTGATTCCACGAATTTATGAAATTATAGAAGGATGTGCCTTTTTTGAGCCTGGACTGGAACTCTTTCCAATGCAGCTGGTGTCCATCAGAATGCTGTACGATGAGGTCCAGCACATCCTGCTCGAAGTCCAGCAGTCCCGGGGAATCTCCTTTCTCCCTCTCGGGGCCGGTTATATGCAGCACGATATTCCGTGGATCGCTGTCATCGATTCTGAGGTAATCCCGATGAATTAGGTCCATTACGGTTGCAGCAAATCCATCTATTGTTGGATCTCCCACACCGCCTTTCATCATGGCATTGACCACAGCCGGGCTGGAATCATATGGCAGTTCACGCTCATAGATACCCTCGTATGCTACGCCAGGTTCCCTCCCATATTTGAAGTACAGATAGAACGGAGCTAAAAGAAGAGATAATGCCAGAAGCACATATACTATAAAAACAACATACAGAGCCTTCTGCTTCAGTGCGTACTGAGATTCTATACGGAATATTTGGAACTTAGCATTCTGATCATACATGGTCACATATCTGGGGTCAGGTGATGTGAGCCTGGGGAAGATGGCC